>JAJYHS010000053.1 GCA_021784635.1 bacterium | reverse complement strand
TGAAAAAATAAATAAATCGAATTAACGATTCTAAAGGAGAATTTAAAAATGGAAGTCAGCACAAAATCAAAAATTGAGTCGATCTTATCCGCAAACCACATTGTATTATTTATGAAAGGTACGCCGGCCTTTCCGCAGTGCGGATTTTCAGCTCGAGCGGTCGCCATACTGCAAGAACTCGGCGCACAATTTCAAAGCGTTAACGTGCTCGACGACGAAGAAATTCGTCAGGGGATAAAAGAATTCGGTAACTGGCCGACCATTCCGCAACTGTACGTAAATAAAGAATTGGTAGGCGGCAGCGATATCATGATGGAGATGTACCAGTCCGGCGAACTTAAAGAGATGGTAAAGTAGCGCAAGTTGGCGGTCAGTTGTGGTGGGTCGAATTCAGTCGGATTCGGCGCCTGTATAAATAGTATCGATCCAGATTGGCTTTTTTAGTTCATCCGGTGATGTACAATAAGTTCGATAACCGTAAGCATCAACGCAATACGGGTCGTAATGAACGTGCGCAATTTTATATACTGAGTAAACTTTGCCGCCCTGGCATGGTGGGATGCCGAGAACGTTTGGCGCGAGATAAGGGTTAGTCGGCACAAATTGCGAACCTTTCACGCAAACGCTCGAAACCGTGAACGTCAAAACGCCGTCATAAATGTACGGGTCCTTTAAAAGGTAAGTGGTGCGAGGCAAATAGCCGACATAATTTTCATTCACCTGCACATGATTTTTCTCAAGCCCTTTGGCAACTTCATTTTTCGGTAATAAATGATCGTAGGCCGTTGCTGTATCGTCCTCGAGTTTTTTTTCGACAGTACCAAATCTTTTAGCATACATCGCCTCAAGATTGGGGTGTAGCTTCGCCAGCTCCATACCCATTTTCCACCCCTCGATGAGTCGCACTCGATGGTGATGCACAAGACCCGGGATATTTTCGAGCGTATGAACCACGCCCGGGTTTTTCATCCAAACTCCGAAGTCTAACCCGCCATCCAGCCAAATTCTATTGGACGACGTTATGCCCCTTCGGTCCGCGTATTGGCCGCGAGCAAATGCAGTTGAAGTTAAAGAATTCAGCAAGAAAACGGCGCCCAACCACAAAAATAAGGAGGTTACGATTCTTCTCATCGTGGCGCTAACTTACCACACAAGACGTCCCAGCGCGACGGTAAGAATTTTAAATGGTGCGCCTCAAATTGTCACTTTGGTGCAAAAGCAAACCGGGTAAGTGGCGTGTACTTTGGATAATGTCCTTCAAGCGCGGATTCAAAGAGTATGATTTCATCTACTCGAAATGAGAATAACCGCTTACGCGCGAACGGTTCAATCAAGGGCGAGGCCGACTGCAAATTTCGAAACCGCGCCAACGTGAGATGAGGCGCAAATAAACCTGAATCTTCATCGCGGTTTGCCGGCTTGCTGGCATATACTGAAGAACTAAATTTTGCCACTCCCCGGTCGTAAAGTTCGACCAGTTCACGTGTTCGACTCACACCAGCCCAAAAAACACGGGCATGCGTCGGTTCAGGGAATGCTCCAAAGCCCCGAACGTCGAGATCGATCGCCGCGCGTTGTTCTTGCGCTAAACTTAATAACCGCTCACTAATAGTCTTTTCTTCTTCAATCGTCGACGGACCAAAGTACCATAGCGTAATGTGCCCGTTAGCCTTTGGTACCCACTCCATTTGAAATTCGCGCTCGTGGGCCGTTCGTTTAAGGCGAGCCAACGACTGTTCGAGCGTTTCAACTTTCGATTTGGGTATTGCAATACCGGCAAATAACTTGCGACTCATGCAGTGAGAGTATGGCAAAAATCTTCGATGCGCGCTACACTGATTATCGTGCAACGAAATGTCCGCCTGTGGGAGCGAATCCTACGTTACATCATCGGCATTTTACTTCTCACCTGGGCCATCGCCGGGGGCCCGCATTGGGCGTTTGTCGGTATTTATTTTATCGCAACCGCTAGTTTCGGTAGTTGCTTTATCTACTGGATTTTTCGCATCAACTCGCCGACATAACTTTATATGGCGCGAATTTTAGTAGTGGATGACGATCCGGACGTTCTCCGCGTCGTCGAAAAAGTATTGAGTGTGAGCAAACACGAAGTGTTCACGGCGAACGACGCGATTCGCGCAATGGATCTGCTCAATGCTTCGAGATACGATCTTTTGATCACTGACGCCAACATGCCGCAATTTTCTGGATTCGAATTGGTTCGCACGATCAAAAACAATAAACGTTTTGAACGAATGTCGATTGCAATGCTTACCGGACTTCGCGAAAAGAAGGATATTGAAAAGGCCATCCGCGCAGGAGTGGACGATTACATCATTAAACCAATTGACCCCATGTTGCTTCTTGAAAAAGTAGACGGCCTATTTCGAAAAAAACCGCCGACTGACCGTCTTCACTACGATTTACCCGCCGGATCAACATACGCCGTCGCCCAAATCGCAACCGAAGCGAGGCTGATCCAGCTCAATGAGCTCGGCCTTATTCTGCACTCCAATGTTGAAATTGCCGAAGGTACAACAGTTCAAGTGACGACGGATTTTTTTCGCAAACTTGAAATAAAAAATCCACCGCCATTAAAGGTGGTTTCGTGTCGAAAAACTGAAAATGGGTACGAGATTAATGTCGCCTTCGTCACAACAAATGATGCCTTTTACAAGCGAGTTCGGGTGTGGATTGGTCAAGCAACACGCCAGCTGAAGGGAGCCGCATGAATATTCTTTTATGTGAAGACGATCCGAACATTGCGACTATCGCGCGCTTGGCTCTTGAACATGTCGGCCATCACCAGGTGACATGGGTCGCGGACGGCAATGCGGCTAAGTCAAACGCGATGACCGGTCAGTTTGACGTGATCTTACTTGACGAAATGATGCCGCACAAAAGCGGCGCCGACGTATGCAACGAAATCCGCCAGTTGGGCCAACCGACAGCCCCCATAATTTTCTTAAGTGCCAATCCGCAAACGGCGCGTGTTGAAGAATTTCGCCCTATGACCGTCGGGTATATTGCTAAACCTTTTGATCCGCTTCAATTGTGCTCACAAATTGAAAATATCTTAAGCTCAGCAGTTAATAACAAAGCGGGGTGACGGTCAGTGAAGTCGATTCGCGCGCGTTTGTTAGTGATATCGGCTATCTGCCTCTCAATCGTGGTGGCGTCGGGTTTTCTAACCTTTGCCTCGTTTGAACAATTCTCGCAGTTGAATTCCGATTTGGCGCAGAGTTACGATCTTGTCGACGCGATGATCGCGTATAAATACAAGTCGCTTTCGGGCAACACCAGCCAAAAAACCGACAAATGGATTCAAAATTGGCGAGTGCGGGCAAAAAAATTGCAACCCGAATTTCGCGCTGACGCGGTCAAAGCCGTATTGAAAAATCCTTCTACAAAAAATCTGCGTTTTCTATCGCGAAGTGAAAATGAATATCGCAGTTATTTGCATCCGCTCATCGATTATTTTTCGAGACGGGCAAAATTCTTTGGTTCACTGACCGTCGCCTCCACGCTGTTTTTTTCGTTTGGCCTTTTATTTTACGTGCTTCTTTATTTATTTGCCCCGCTTCGCGATTTATCAAAACGGATGGAAGAATTTGTACACAACCGCTACTCGTATGAGTTCGCGGTGCCCGAACCGAATGAAATCGGTGAATTGCAAAGCGCTTTTGACCGAATGGCGCAGCAAGTGCTCGGTCAAATCGAGGAGCTCAAATCACTTGATAAAGCAAAATCGGATTTTTTAAGTATCGCCAGTCACGAACTGCGTACTCCGCTCACCTCGATTAAAGGGTCGCTCGCGCTTCTCAATTCGGGGATCATGGGCAAGATCACTGAAAGCGCGCAAAATCTCATGACAATAGCCCTCGACGAAACCGACCGGTTGATTCGCCTCATCAACGAACTGTTAGATTTAGCCAAAATTGAAGCGCGACAATTTCCGTTACACCCGGCTTGGATTTCATCTCACGATCTTATATCGAACACGTTTCAGCGGCTGTCGGGCTTTTGTCAAACGGCTCAAGTTCGTCTCGAACACGCCGACACCGACGGATACGAACTGTACGTTGATAGCGATCGAATTCAACAGGTGTTAACGAATTTACTCTCGAATGCTGTTAAATATAGTCCTAAGGGCCAAGCCGTAACCGTTAAGATCGTTTGCGACGCCGAACCGGGTGAATTGACAGTTGAAGTGCATGATAAAGGCCGCGGCATTGCTCCCGAAGATCAAGCGCTCATATTTGAAAAATTTCGGCAAGCGTCGAGTCCGCAAAATCCGCTGGTCAAAGGTACCGGACTTGGTCTCGCCATTGCCAAAACTCTTGTTGAACAGCATGGTGGAACAATTGGCGTGCGCTCACGTCCAGGTGACGGGTCGACGTTTTATTTTACCGTCCCCAAATGGCGGCGCACAGCAAACGCCCAGTTGCGGGCTGTAGTTTGAGGTAGCGCGATGGACTCTTCATTTGAACAAATGATGGCGGAACTGCGTACGGAATACCTGGCGAGCTTTCCGCAAAAGTTTTCTGAAATTGAATCGCATCTCAAAGCGCGCGAATTTGTACGGTTGCGCGAAGATTTTCATAAACTCAAAGGCACAGGCAAAACTTACGGAATTCCTGAAATCAGCGAGTTGTGCGCCGTGGTCGAAAAAATTTGTCTCAATGCCGCTGGAGCGACACCCGACAAACAAACCGATTTAGCCCACGCTGCCGAAACCGTTCGCGTCGCACTTACCGTATTGCATCGTATAGTTGATAGTCGAAAAACCGGCCAACAGTTGAACCTAGCTGAAGTACAAGAATTCAATCAAGTTAAGAGTGCGGCGAACTAATCGACACTAATCCACATCGGTATCAGTCTCAGTCACCGCTTCTGCCGGTTTGGACACTGGCGCCGCCGATGGGGGTGCAACTCCCGCCGTTACCGTTTTACGGCCTAAATAAATCTCGGCCATTTGGTCGTAAAACGGCTCTTTCTCAACGGCCCGTGCCGAAATAAACGCGACGATTGCGGCCAACATCATTGCGAAAATGGCAGTGTGGCGATCGGTCATTTCCATCATAATCACAAAAGCAGTAAGCGGAGTGCGGGTCATTCCCGTTAAAAAGGCGATCATGCCGCAAATAGCGGATAAATGGGCGATCGAAGGGTTAAAAACTTGACTGAAAAACTGACCAATCGCCGCGCCGGCCGCCAAAGACGGCGCAAAAATACCGGCCGCCACTTCGCTACATGCCACAAAAAGCGGCGAAACAAAACGGGCGATGCAGGTTAACGCCGAATGAAATACGGTGGTCGGCTCGTTCTTAAACAAAATTTCTTTCATCAACTCGTGGCCGGAGCCCAACGCGCTTTCGCCGACTATTATGATTAAAACGGCTGTCGCCAAACCGGCAATAACCGACCACGTGTACAAACCTTTTGTGCTTAAATTACGGCGCCAACAAATAATTTTTCGCAGAAACACGCCAAATAATGCGCCAGCAATACCGCCAAAAAAACTTATCCCCAAAACCAAAAGCAGGTCGCGCCAGCCCACCGTGCTCAGTACCGGAAAGCCGAGGTACAAGTACGGGCCGTTTAATAATTGCGAAAGAAAACCGCAAGCGATGACGGCTTCGATTGTCCCTAAACGAATCGTTGCAACGTGCGATTTGGCCATATGTTCAAGGCCAAACATAATACCGCCGAGAGGCGTATTAAAAGCGGCCGCTATACCACCTGCGCCGCCAGCCACCAGCATGTTATAAAAAGAAAGCTCCGTGCCAAATACACGCTTCCAAAAATCGCGGGTCATCCGAAACACAACGGCCGAGAGTTGAACGCACGGCCCTTCAGGACCAATACCTCCGCCCCCAAGCGAGCCAATACAACAACTGAGAATTTTGACTGGTAAAACGCGCCAATTGAGAAATCGGTGCGAAACCATTTCGGGATTAACTTGTGTTTCAGATGGGTTTGCAGCCACCATATCGTCGGCCATCATCGTCGCCATGACTTGCGGGATACCGCTACCACCGTTACCAGGGGCAAACCGGCGGACAATCCAAGTCGCCAGTACAAAAACGACCGGACAAATGATAAGCAATTGCCATTCATGTTGATGGAACACGCGCATGGCCACATTTTCAGAATATAAAAAGAGCTTTAAATAGAGCGAGCATACCGCTGCCGAAAGCAACCCAGCCGCTATAAACGGGACCGAAGAAAATGTAGTTTTTCCGATTTCACTGGCGCCCTCAAAGTGGACATTGTTAAGTTGCAATCGCTCAAGGATTTTCATAATTTTATGGTTGGTTAGACGTTGTCTACATTAGGCCCTGACGGCTCAATCAGCAAGGATATTGCGAATGGACAAAAATAATTCCCCAAAAACATCTTCGGAGAAAAACCGGTTGGCCGAACTCCCCGCACTCAAAGGTATTGAAATCCGCACCGACCCTGAAAGCCTTGCTGAATACGGTAAGGACTGGACCAAACACTTCACCGCAAACGCTTCAGCTGTACTGTTACCGAAATCGACCGAAGAGGTGAAAACCATCGTCAATTGGGCACGTCGCACTCGCACCGCGCTGGTGCCTTCGGGCGGTCGAACAGGATTGAGCGCCGGCGCCTATGCCACCCAACAAGAAGTGGTCGTAAGTCTGCAAAAAATGAATCGAATTCTTGAACTGGACGCGTTCGATCAAACCCTCCGTTGCGATGCGGGGGTCGTCACCGAACAGGTACAAAAGTACGCGCGTGAACACGGGTTTTACTATCCTGTCGACTTCGCTTCTCGCGGTTCAAGTCAAATTGGCGGCAATGTCGCTACCAATGCGGGCGGCATTAAGGTGATTCGCTATGGCTTGACCCGGCAATGGGTCGCGGGGCTCAAAGTCGTGACCGGTAGAGGCGATATCTTGGAACTCAACAAATCACTTGTAAAAAACGCTACCGGTTACGATTTGCGACAACTATTTATCGGCAGCGAGGGTACGCTTGGGGTTGTCACCGAAGTCACAGTTGCACTCGCTAAACCTCCAAAAGAATTCGTAGTTTTTGTAATGGGGCTCAACGACCTTGAAGCGGTGATGGAAATCTACGCGCAGTTCAAATCACAATTTACAATTTTTGCTTATGAAATGTTTACCGACGTCGCTCTAAAATACACGACCGCTCACGGTGCGCGCCCGCCGTTTTCAACTGCGGCTAAATATTTTGTTTTGATTGAGCTCGAACGCGAATCGGACGAATACATCGAACAAGCGACGGAATTGTTTGGCCAATTACTCGAAGAAGGTTTGGTCGTCGACGGCGTAATCAGCCAAAGCCCGAAACAAGCGGCGGAACTGTGGGCACTTCGCGAAGACATAACCGAGGCTACAAGTCACAAACAACCGTACAAAAACGACATTTCGGTTCGCGTGTCACGTGTGCCGGAATTTTTAAACGAAATGACCGCGGTTCTGGCGGGCGAACATCCCGAGTTTGAGGTGGTCTGGTTTGGCCATATCGGTGACGGCAATTTGCACGTGAATATTCTCAAACCAGACAATTTGTCGAGCAACGAATTTGTTGAGCGATGCCATCATGTCGATGAAAAAATGTTTCGCATGATTGAAAAATTCGAAGGCAGCGTTTCTGCCGAACACGGCGTAGGGCTCGTCAAAAAGCCGTTTCTGCATTACTCGCGAAGCGCAGAAGAAATTCAACTCATGAAAGAAATAAAGCGGGTTTTTGACCCGGATCATATTCTTAATCCGGGCAAAATGTTCGATTGAGTACCGGCGGCCATAAAAAATATGGCCGAGAGAGCGCAACTAACTATGAATTCTGCGCTGAAGAACTTTGCGTTGAAATCGCGTTGCCAATCGCCTTGAGAACGTCATTCGTTACGCTTTGCAAGTCTTTGTCTTTGCTTTCATCAATTCGAACCGTGGCGTCTTTGAATGTCGAGAACACAGGCTTATTCGCCAATTTCTCTTTTAGACTCGAACTTTTTATCGATTTGTTGTAAGCCCGCATTTGTTTAAACGCAGCCACGGCTTCTGCAGGGTCAACATTGATCAAGTCTTTGACGACTTTAATTTTTCCGTCTTTTAAATGCCGAATGATCTCAACCGAAACCTTAGTTGGAATTTTAAAATGAATGTTTACCGAATGTGTTTCAGTATTATCGCCGAGCTTAGTCGTGGTCATTTCGCACGACTCGTTAAAAATTGGAAGGTCGGTCTTATCGGATGCGATCCAGTTCGCAATGCGTATATTTTTGACGATGGGGAGACTCATCTCATCTTTAAGTTTAACTAGTTCATCTTTAGATTTAACAAATTCATCTTTAAATTTTGCACCCACATTTTTGTCATTTGCCATTCCAGATAACTGAGTTGAAATATTGTAGGGATTCAAAACGAGCGCCGGCCGACAATTTTCAGCGGCATTATTTTTAGCGGCCGCTGTGCTTGCAAAGCTTGCTGAAGCAAAAGCCGTGATTAAGCTGGCAATCAAAACGATTATAGATTTTTGGCTCATATATAACTACCTTTAACCGTTAATTCTGGCAAGTCCCAACAGGACCGCTCCCGCTTGGCGACTCACTTCACTCATGCGCGAACGGTGCAAGCCACAGGCCAGTGCAATATGCGCCTCTTAACCGAATTAACCGCACCTGGGGCATCGTATCCGGTGCACCCGCGACAAAATTTGTCGTTTTCAGTGTTTATAGTTTAGACAGACTGGTTGAGCACCCACGTGCGAATTGACGTTTTTAGTTTACCGATTTTATCGGCGACCGCATTGAGAGCCGCTTGATCGGCCACTCCGAGATCCATAATCAGATAGCCTAACCTCGAATCGGTTGCCAAATTTTGTGCCACAATATTTGCCCCAACTTCAGAGACAATACTGTTTACAGCACTTAAAACTCCAGGAACGTTTTTATGAATGTTCACTATTCGAGGGAACTCGCGCGGGTCGGCAACATCCAAACGCGGAAAATTCACAACACCAGTCGTTGCGCCTGAATTGAAAAAACGTACGAAACTTTCTGACACTTCTTGCCCGATCGCTTCTTGCGCTTCTTCGGTGCTCCCACCGACGTGAGGCGTGAGTATCACATTTTCTAACTCTTGTACCTCTGAGACAAATGGCTGATCGTTTGATGCCGGTTCAGCCGGAAATACATCAAGCGCCGCCCCCGCAATGTGATGCGATTTTAACAATTCGGCAAGTTTTGGAATATCGACGACTTTACCTCGACTGGCATTTAACAAATAGGCACCTTTTTTCATCGCGCGCAATTCCGCTTCGCCCATCATCCCGCGTGTCAACGGTGTATCCGGCACATGCAATGTTACAAAGTCGGATCGGCCGAGAAGTTCGTGGAGCGATTCACATGGGCGCGCATTGCCCATTGGTAATTTTTTAACGATATCATAATAAAGGACATGAAGACCGAAGGCTTCAGCCAACACACTCACCTGCGTACCGATATGACCATAGCCTACTATCCCGACAGTTTTACCGCGAATTTCGTTCGAACCAACGGCGGATTTACGCCACACTCCCTTATGCATTTGCATTGTGCGATCGGCGAGTTGACGAGACAAAGCGACCATCTCGGACATCATGAGTTCGGCCACGCTGCGCGTATTACTGTAAGGCGCATTGAAAACCGGTAGACCAATTTCGTTGGCGTGATCAAGCGCGACCTGGTCCGTACCGATACAAAAACAGCCGATTACTTCAAGTTCAGGGAGTTTATTTAGCACTTCAACTGTAAGCTTCGTTTTCGATCGAATCCCGATGGCATGAAAGCCATTTGCGCGAGCGATCAATTTCTCGCCCTCAAAACCACCCTTTTCAGTTTCAACTGAAAATCCAGCGGCTTCTAGGCGGGTTTTGGCCCCAGGGTGAATCCCCTCTAACAGTAAAATTCGTTTGCGCATGTTCTGTTTATTCCCTTCACGCGAAAGCTTCGGTTTGCGTTTGTATTGGGCATGGTTTAAACAATCTAACATGAATTCTTTCACATTGTTAGCGATCGATGACGACGATTTGATTTTGCAAACACTTCGGATTGGATTGCCAACCCACTGGCGCTTAGCCGCGTTTAATAACGCGGCGTCTGTCCCGCAAAATGGCGTGTTTTCCGCGGCGATGGTGGACATGCATTTGACCGGCAACACATCCCGAGCCGAAGGTTTGGACGCTATTCGAATGCTCAAAGAGCGAATGCCGTATTTAGAAATTATCGCGATGTCCGGTGACCTTGACCGTGACCTGATGGAGGATTGCATCCGCGCCGGCGCTTCACGTTACATCGCCAAACCTCTCAACATTGAAGAGGTCTTACTCATCCTTGATAAAATTGAAGCCCTTCTGCTTATGCAAGCCGCCACTTTTAACCATCCCGATAAAAGACCGGTTTGGGTCGGCAATTCTCAAGCTTCTCAAGACGTGAAACGCCAAATTGCGCTATTGCGCGGTGAACCAGGGCCCATTTTACTTGAGGGCGAATCGGGGACAGGCAAAGAGGTCGCAGCTCAGTTGATTCACAACAACGAACCGGGGCGGCCTTTTATCGCGGTGAACGTGTCGGCGATCCCTGAAAATTTATTCGAATCCGAGCTATTCGGCCACGTGCGCGGAGCTTTTACCGGCGCCGATCAAAATAAAATTGGATTAGCTGAAGCCGCCCACAATGGTGATCTGTTTTTGGATGAAATTGAATCCCTGTCGCTCCCGTTGCAAGTGAAACTCTTACGATTTCTGGAGTCCGGTGAGGTTCGCCGCATCGGCGGCAAAGAAGTCATTCGCACGTCGACACGCGTGATTGTCGCCACCAACCGAAATCTTGAGAAAATGGCGCAAGAAAAATTATTCCGCGAGGACTTGCTCTGGCGCTTAAGCAGTAAAAAAATATTGTTGCCACCATTGAGAGAAAGAAAAGATGATGTCGCCGACCTCACAAAGTGGTTTTTGTCGCTTGAACGTTTTCACA
This sequence comes from bacterium, assembly GCA_021784635.1. Taxonomy (GTDB): domain Bacteria; phylum Bdellovibrionota; class Bdellovibrionia; order Bdellovibrionales; family UBA1609; genus RBG-16-40-8. The sequence goes on along the minus strand of JAJYHS010000053.1, from coordinate 6,144 downwards.
AGAAAGAATTATCCGATGATGCGCTTCGCGCGATGATTAATTACGCTTGGCCGGGCAACGTTCGAGAACTTAAGCGGGTGTGTGAACAGCTGGCACTGACTTCGCCTTTGCCGGTTATTCGCAGCGAAGATGTCGTCAAAATCGTACAACCAAAATTTGTGAGCGATGCCAAACCTGAATTTGATTTTTCTATGGGTCTCGAAAAAATGCTTGTCGATTTTGAAACAAACGTGATCTTTCAGGCACTGAAAAAATATAATGACGTAGACGAGGTCTCGCGAAAACTACGAATTTCGCGCTCAAGCCTCTATAAAAAGATAAAAGACTTTAAAATTGATTGGCGGTCGAACACGTGAATAGTTTGGGGTTATGGCACAATCGAACGTACGTCAGTACAGTCACAATCGTCGTGGCGTTTTTTGTGGTCGCCGGCGCGATCGTCTATTACATGCAATCGAAAAACCCCAAATGGATCGGCGTTTGGGCGGCCATTAAAAGCTGGGTTATCACCGCCCCCGTTATTTTCTTCTTTGCGGCACTGCCGGCACCGTGGCCGCTAGTATTCATCGTTTTTGCCGCGATTTCAGGCTCCAAAACCTTTTATCAAATGACCGGCATGTACCATAGAAATTCGTTTGTCTGGCTCACTTATTTTTTCATTGCATTGCAAGCCTATCTCATCTATCGCGGTCACGTTCAATTTTACAATTTGATGCCGATGGCGTTTTTTGTTTGCATTGCGCTTATCCCGATTTTTTCAAATACATCGGCGCACATGATTCAATATTTGGCCCTGGCTCTTATGAATTTTATTTTTATGGGGTGGGGTTTTATGCATCTGGCTCGTATCGTATTGTGGCCTGGCGGCCCGCTCATTGTATTACATTTGGCGATACTATTTGAGTTTTGCGAGAGCTGTAACTACACAATTACGCGCGCGTTTGGCAAACACCGGCCGCTTCATTCGATTTCAACGCGATTTTCTTTGGAGGGCTTTTTCATCTCGATGGTGCTTACGGTTTTGCTGGCCTGGGTACTGCGCTTTATGCTGCCCGATCACAGCCAACCGTACTGGCTATTGAGCGGTTTAAGCGTGGCGATCGTCGGCCGCATCGGCGGCTTATTGTTAAGCACTATACGCCGTGACTTGGGAATTAAAGAATCCGGAATTTTTATTATCGGCCGCGACGATATTCTCTCCCAACTCGATAAAGTGATTTTTGCCGCTCCCGTATTTTACTTCGGCTATTTGCTCTTGAACGCCGTTTTAGCCGTGAAATAGATGAGCTATTTTCAGGAGCAAACGAATTGAAAAATTGGAGTTATGAAAACGAACAATGGACCCAACTCCCCGGACATCTGAAACATTTGCCCCTATTCACGCGGCAAATCGATCTAATGAGTTGGTTTTTTCGCGCGTTATGGGGTGTTTTTTTAAAGATCGCTTTTCGCTTTTATATATTCTTACGCGTTCGTGGCGACTACTCTGAGATTTATAAAAAGTATCCGCGTCTTTTGATTATTTCGAATCACGCAAGTCACCTCGATGCCGTATCGATTACCGCTTCAGTACCGTTTTGGTATTGGAACGACTTGTACATTTCGGCAGCGAAGGATTATTGGTTTAAGAATCCGCTTTTCACCTTTTTTTCGAAACACTGTCTCGGAGCGATCCCGATTGATCGCAAAGATAAAAGAGGCGAAGCCATCAAGCTCTGCACGACGTTACTGACGCGGCTTGAGCGGATTTGGCTCATCATATTCCCTGAAGGCACGCGTTCGCCCGACGGTTATGTGCGCGAATTTAAACGTGGAGTTACAATTTTTTCTGAACGAACGAACACGCCTATTTTGTTTGTCTACATCGAAGGTAACCGCGAACTTTTCCCGAAAGGGGCGATGTTGCCAAAACCCGGATTTTTGACTATTCATTTAGGACCGGTCTTGATGCCAAGCGAAGCCCGCAAGATTAACGAACGTTATCGAGAATGGGTAACAACGATTAACCCCAATGCGTACCCGCCAGAGACCGAAACTTGTGATGTCTCGGCGGATTCAAACATAGAGAATGACGATGAGCTCACCGGCGAAAATGAAGCCAACTGATATTTCAATACTGATTGCCACAGTTAACGGCAGTGGCAGCCAATCGGCCAATATGATTTTGGCCAAAAGTTTGTTTCGTATGGGTCTGCCTGTAGCGACTAAAAATGTTTTCCCGTCGAACATCGCCGGACTGCCGACGTGGTTTTCAATTCGTGTCAACTCGAATGGGTTCCTCGGCCGGCGCCTCCACAATGACATCGTCATCGCCAAAAATCCGCAAACCGTTGCCGATGATTTACGCTCCGTCGCGCCAACAGGAATTTTCATCTTCGACCGCGAAATGAAGCTTTCAATCGAGGCCTCGCAAGCGCTCGACGAATGGAATCTCAAAAGGCGCAATCAAAACCTTGTGCCCGCATGGCCTGTGTCTTTTCGTGAGATCGTCGATAAAGCGGCGCCCGCTATTTCTATGCGAAAAGTTCTGAGTAACATGGTTTACGTCGGTTTTTTATCGGAACTTCTCAACATTGACGACACAACAGTTCAATCCGTAGTCGCAGATCAGTTTTACGGCAAAGAATCAGTTATCGACATCAATAACCGCGTGATCACGATTGGTCGCGAGGTCGCCACATTAAAAGAAGCTGAAAATTTCAACTACGAACACGCGCCTTATAATCTCAAGGCAATTAAGCTTGGCGAGGCGGTGAAACGCAATCAGAAGCCAATATTTATAGACGGCAACAGTGCTGCGGCATTGGGTGCGCTCGTTGGCGGATGTACGGTTTTCGCCTGGTACCCGATTACCCCCGCCACTTCACTTGCCGAATCTTTTTCGGAATTTTCTGAGCAGGTGCATGGCGAACAAAATAAAGCCGCAGTACTACAGTCAGAAGATGAGCTGAGTGCCATTACCACAGTCATAGGCGCCGGTTGGGCGGGTTCGCGCGCGATGACGGCGACAAGCGGCCCCGGACTTTCACTTATGTCTGAAGCTGCTGGCTTGAGTTATTTTGCTGAAATTCCCGCCGTCATTTGGGATGTGCAAAGAGCCGGGCCGTCAACCGGTTTACCAACTCGAACTTCGCAAGGCGACATCCAATCCGCCTTTACGCTCTCGCACGGCGACACACAGCCGGTGGTTTTAGTTCCCGCGACACCGGGCGAGTGTTTTGAGTTTGCCGAACTCGCGTTTGATTTGGCTGAAGAACTTCAAACAATTGTTATTGTTCTCAGCGATCTTGATTTGGCTATGAATTATTACACCGAAAATGAATTTCAATTGCCAACACGCGAATACCGCCGGGGCAAAGTTCTTTCTGTGACTGATCTTGAAAAAGTCGAAGAGTTTGCGCGTTATCGAGACGTTGATAACGATGGGATCACTTACCGGACGTTACCCGGAACACAACATCCTCGGGCGGCTTACTTTACGCGTGGCTCAGGTCACACTGATAACGCCTCATATTCAGAAAATGGCGAAGTTTACGCGCGCCTTCTTGATCGATTGAAAAAGAAAATTGAACAAAATCAAAAACTTTTGCCAGAACCGGAACTCCACGGCACGGCACATTCAGCGGATATCGGTCTTGTGTTTTTTGGTAGCACAACACAAATTATTTCGGAACTTCAAGACGAACTTTCTCGACACGAAACAAAAACGTGTTGGTTGCGGATCCGTGCTCTACCGCTACATCCCGAAATTGGCGCTTTTTTAGATCAATGCAAAAAAGTTGTCGTTCTCGAACAAAATCGCGACGGCCAGATGTTTCACCTTTTGCGCCAAAAGTTCCCACAGTACGCGCAGAAAATGTTCAGCGCCCGTCAATATGACGGGCTGCCCGCAGCCGCCGAAATTTTTCTTTCGCAAATTATAGATTTGACCCCGCCTGATCGCACAGAGGTTTCAAGATGAAGTCGATAAATGATTACAAAGGCGGGCCGTCGACTTTGTGCACCGGATGCGGTCACGACAGCGTTACTCAACATATAACCAAAGCGTTCTTTGAAGCAGGAGTTGATCCCTCCACGGTTGCCAAAATCTCGGGGATCGGTTGCTCGTCGAAAACCACGGCCTATTTTATGAATACCGCGCACGGGTTTAATTCTATTCACGGGCGAATGGCATCTATCGCGACGGGCGCGAAATTGGCGAATCGTAATTTGCTGATGATTGGAATCTCGGGCGACGGCGATACGGCCAGTATCGGCCTGAGTGGATTTATTCATCTCATCCGCCGCAACCTACCGATGATTTATATTGTCGAAAACAACGGCGTGTACGGTTTGACCAAAGGGCAATTTTCGGCGACGGCTGATAAAGACGTGCTGTTTAAAAGAGCAAATAAACAAAATCAATTTCAAAACTTAGATGTCTGCCAGCTCGCCATTGATACCGGTTGCGAATTCGTCGCACGTTCGTTTTCGGGTGATGGCAAGCAACTGGTGCCACTCATTAAAGCGGCAATTTTTCATCCCGGCACTGCCGTCATTGATGTTGTCTCCCCGTGCATTACTTACGCGAATCACGACGGTTCGACGAAGAGTTACGATTACGTGAAAGAGCACAACGTCCGCCTTCAAGAATTTGGTCTCATTTTAGAACACTCACCAATAACGGCCGACTACGAAGAGGGCGAATCAATCGAAATTTCACTCAGCGACGGCGCCCGTATTCGGCTAAGGAAGCCGCTCCCTAATGAGCTCGATATTCAAAGCAGAAGATCGGCACTCAATGCGCTCGCCGACGCTCGCGAGCAAGGGCAAATATTAACAGGTCTTCTTTACTGCTCACCTCGTAGCGAGCCGCTGACGGAGATCCTGAAGCTGCCAAAAACACCGCTACGTGATTTAAACCGCGAACAATTAGCACCTTCAAGCCAGGCGTTTGAGCATATCCTAAATCATTTTCGATAATGTCACTCAACTGACTAAAATTTGGTCAAAAAATTAAACATTTTTTGAATGTCACATTTTCTGTCAAATGCCTTGCCAGTGAGGCATTTCACTATGATTCAAAACTCACATTTTTTTTATTATTTAAAAAAAACCTTGCACAATTAGACCATGGAACAAGTGAGTCCAAAGGCGAGGTATTTTATGGGATCAAGGGGTTTTCGAAGAACAGCTGCAAAATATGCGACATTGGTAATAGCTGGATTTCTGTCTATGGCCTTGATGGCGTGCCAAAATAGTAGTGGTAGCACAAACTCGAACCTCACGACGATTGATCAAAACCTACGATTTCAGTCCGTCGACGGGATTGCTCCTTCGATACCACAATATATGATGGTGACCGTCCCTGCGACGTTTGCATTAAACGCTTCAGGTTCTGTTACTGTCTCAAACGCCACCTGGAACTTTGGCGACGGTACAACCGCTAATACAGCTATTGCCACTCACACCTATTCCGCAACCGGCACCTACACCGTCACTGTGACGGCCACAGATTCAAACGGCAACCAAATGTCGTTTAATCAGGCTGTGACCGTCGTTGCGTTTAATGAAGCTTATAATTGCATTGCCGACCTCTCCACAAGTGTCCCCAGCGTCGGAACCGTTGGTCAGGCTGTACCCATGACGTTGAATGTACCGTCATGTATGACTGGCGAAATCACGACGACCGATTGGAATTTTGGCGACAACTCAACGGGCAGCGGCACTTCGGTCACTCACACATTTACGACCGCCGGCGTGTACACTGTTAACACCGCTATCTATATATTTGATGGCACCACTCCGTCATTCACTGTGACAGCTACAATAAGCATCACAGGTGGCAATTCCACTTCAGGAGGCGGCTCTACCTCAGGAAGCGGCAGCGGTTCAACTTCCGGTTCAGGCACCGGCTCAACAGCAGGTTCAGGCACCGGCTCAACTTCGGGAAGCGGCACTGGCTCAACATCAGGTTCAGGCACCGGCTCAACCTCTGGCTCTGGCACTGGCTCAACATCAGGTTCAGGCACCGGCTCAACTTCGGGAAGCGGCACTGGCTCAACATCAGGTTCAGGCACCGGCTCAACTTCGGGAAGCGGCAGCGGTTCAACGCCGCCCCCAAACGGTACCTACTGCGAATGCGTACATCACTACCACTGGGAT
>JAJYHS010000064.1 GCA_021784635.1 bacterium | reverse complement strand
CTTTTTGTCTTCCGTTTCATTTTCGGTTTCGCATGCCGATTCTTGGGGATGGTCGCGCAAAGAAACACAAATCAAAGATGCACTTCATTTCGTAGCGCCAAAACAAGATCCCGCAATCGATTTGTTGGCCAAGAAATGGACAGAATTTAGAAAGCAACGTCTCGAAGGCCGGGAATCGAGGGCGCTACCGAAAAATCTCGATATTTACTACATTGAGGGGCCTGACTCGTCGCCAAAAACGGAACTTGCCGAAAAATTCGCCTCGGAACTTGCTCCCGATCAAATGCCTTTTTCAATTAACGGCGCAAATTTTACTTCGGCGTGGGGTTTTTCAAACCTCAGATCCGCACTTCAGCGGTGGGCCAATCGGGGAGTTCGCGACTCGATCAATTCCAGTCAAATCACTTCAAACTCGGGCGTTGTCATCATTTTGTCACCTGGCAAAATTAATTCGGCGGTCTATCCGCTCTTAATGGCCGCTATTCGCCGAATTCGAGACGTTGCCGTTGTCATGGTCAGTTCACAACTCCCGCCAGAAAACATCGCATTTGACGCTCACGCTGCCAATCGCAAAGGCGTAGCCGATAATTTTGCAATTGTTCAGTTGGAGCCCGAAGTCGAATGGATGTTAAAGAGGCGCACGTCGACAGAAATCAAATTGCCAACGTGTGAGGGCACTCTCGAGTGAAAGAGTTGTCGGGTGTCGCGAAGATTTCGTGTGCCGTTTCGCGTGTGAGTTCTTGGGCCATGATTTTAGTCGCGGTCGCCATTTCGATGACGGCATCGGGCTTTTTAATGGCGCAACCTCGAATACAGCGATCACGCCGGTTGCGCCAATTGGGTCAACAATTAAACCGCCAATTCATCCCCGGCATCGATCTCGATTCATGGACAAACGTTCTTGTTCATCCGTCAGGAACAGAATCGCCGACGAGCTTTTCGTTGCCAACCGAAGGTCAAATTTTGCTCGACAAGCGCGAACCACGGGCGATTTTTTCCGACTTGCTGGCGCGGCTTAAGAAAATCAAATTAATCGGCGCAAATGACGAGGAATCGGCCCAAAACTATGCAAACCTTGCGCGACGTTTTGAAGAAATGCGCCAATGGTATCGTTACGATTTAAAAATCCCCATATTGCAAAAGCGACGCGTCCTTTACCTCATGCAGATTCTCGCCGAAGAAATTATGTATGTTGGTTCGAAAAAATATCCGACGCAATTTCCGCCTGTTATTCGTGTTTCGCAACTTGATCCGCAAGCGGCTGAATTAGCCGAGAAAAACCCGCGCGCGGCAACGTTTGTCGGGTATCGGGTTTTAACTGGAGACGTGATTTTGTCAAAGGCGGTTGGCGACGGTTCAAGCGAATTGATCGCTTTTTTGATGCGAAGCCGGCACATTTTTTCGCATGTAACTGTTGCCGATGTTGATCCGCAGACGCACTCTCTTATGTCGCCTGAAGCATTGATACAAGATGGGTTGAAGTTACGGTGGATTGATTCGGAATACGATCCAAAACCGCCAAAAGAACCGACAAAGTCGCGGATATTTATTTACCGCCTGGTCGCTTCGCCACAAGCCGAGAATCAAGTTTCGAATGCGGTAGCGGAGGGTGTCGATCGGTTTGTCTCATGGATGTACTCGCGCGTAAAAGATCCGTTTCAAGAAGCCGCCGCGCCGTATGATCATTCAATGAATCCGTTCAAACAAAATCAATTTATTTGCACCACCACTGTTTGGAACATATACAATCGGGTCAAAGCGATTCTGCAAAGCCAGGCCAGAGCCAGAAATATAAAATACGACGTGGATTTTTTCAGAGATGACATTAATGGCTACGCTGAGCCGTACTGGAGTGACGTAAACCCGCGAAACGCCTTGTTGGTAAAAGCACTGGGTGTAAAACGTGTTTCGATTCCCGCGCCGGGCGATTTGGAGGTTGATCCGAATTTCGAACTCGTCGGTTCGGTGGTAAATGTAAGCACATTGCCTCAAGAGCGTATTGAGGCAGCCATTGTGGATTACATTTTGAATTTTTTCGGCAGCCGCCGTGTGCAGGAAGTTCTTGGTTTTCTCGCAAAATTGCGGCAGGTCAATTGGACGCCGCAAGAAATGGCGGCTCTTGAAAAAGCTGATGTTTTGCCCGCGGCGGCCTTAAAAAAAATGCAAGCGATTTCGCGGCAAATTCCAACGGGGATGTCGGTTAATCAAGTTACCTTCTTCTATTTTTTAGATAATGTCTTCACGCCAAAAATTCGCGCGATGGTTACCGCTCAGGTCGGTTCGAAGATCATCGGGTTTGATTCGCTTTATTCGTTAGTAGCAGGCGACGTGAATGCGGTCTGGAAAAACACAGTGCGCAAATTTGCGGGTATTCATCAGTTGAACGATTGCGCTGCCGTTTTACAGCAATAGCATTTAGCTGCAATTGCGTGTCGCGACCCCCGCCGTTGCCTCCTAAATAACCAATTTTAATACCGGAGCTTTTCGCAGTAGATATTCGCACGGGGACTGATAGGGTTTCTCGCGCAAGCGGTTTAGGTCGACCCCCAGTTTTTGTAAGAACGGTACAATTTCGGAGCGTGGTTTTACGACGACCGGGAGTAAATAGGTTTTAGTACCTGCGGAGTCTTCCCAATAAGGGCGCGACTGGTGGCCGTAATTTGCTGGTGCGTGCAAGGTACCTGCTGGCGTGTAAATAATCGCCCCACCGGTTGCGGATTCAATTTGATGAACTTGCATAATTTCGATCGGTTTTAGTTTGCCGGGTTCGCCCATAAACATTTGATAGCTTTCTGGGAAGTGCGACCGGGCGAGCGCATCAACGTAAAAATAAATATTTTCCGAACCTTCCATTTTATAAATTGAAATTATCTCGCGAGTTTCGGGCATGTTTTGTATAACCGCTTGCCCGGTTTTGAGGCGTTCAGAAAGTAGATTGCGTTGAGTCGGAGTGGCCTCATTCAAGCAGGTTGAATCGTTCGGGGCGCTAATTCGGAGCATTCCATCTGGCTCCAGCTGAACTGTTATGATTCGGCCCGGTTCGGTTGCTGTCGAGGCAAAAACTTCGAGTTTGAGAACGTTATATTGGCACTTCGAAAAAATGCTATGCTCGCTTTTCGAATAAAATTGATACATTTCGGGTTTGTCGAGATTGCCGAAATAAAATGGGTGGCGTCCGGTATAGTGGGCAGTGGTAGCTGTATCTTTTGCCGATAAAATGGCAACGTAATTACCGCGGCGATCGATCCACATTTGATTAACATTCAGGTCGCGAATCGAGCCTTTTGTAATCGGCATTAGTTTATCAAAGTGTGAAGTAGCTGAAATCAAGGGTTCATCATTGAGGTCGTCGTGAAGCCCGCCATAAACTGGGCCCGCGGGATTGAGCGTACCCTTTTCAATGGAATTTTTAGCAATGGAGCGCAATCGGGCAAGGCCTTGCGAACTAGGGTCAATTGCAAGTGACTCGATTTGAAAATTGAAATGGTCGGTCTCGAGCTGGCGCATTGTAAAATCAGTTGCGGCCGACTCCTTTGTCCGCTCTTGATAACTTTGCCGAACTTCAGTGCGCAGCTGTTGCACTAAATCGGGGGGTGCCGTTTGGGAGTCACAGTCTCCCCACCACTGTAGCTCGTGCTTTAACTTACTCGGT
>JAJYHS010000054.1 GCA_021784635.1 bacterium | reverse complement strand
ATAGAGTGATTCCGAATCAACGTTTTTAAAAGCCACTTCAAGCCGGTTGGTTTTGGCTGATTAAGCAACGGTTCAATTTGACGTCATGGTACTTGCCTAAGCAAAACGAATTACGAATACTCTTTTCGACAGTTGCAAGGCATATGACACTCTGCCCGAAGTTCCCATAGATAATAACATTTCAATCGTGGCTTCGAGCTTATCGGCGGATTGAATTGCGCAAAAATTTGCAATTGATTCCAATTTCTGAGATTGGTTCGAGGTACGTAAGCGCATCTCTGCCGCGTAATTCAATATACTTCATGATTGAACCATATTTGACGAGTGGGCCATTTGTCAGCCGAAATTTGTGTTTTTGTCTGAGTTAGGCTCATTCAATAATAATCGGAATTTGGTTCGCCATGGTCTTCGGAATTATTTTTATTCCCAGTCGAGCCGACCGATCACGAATCGCAGCTTCTTCATAGTGACTTGTAACCATAAACGACCGGCTAGCGATATTGAGACTCTCGATTAGATCTATTCCGGTTTCTTTTGCGCCCAAAAATTCATAGTCGATGAGGAACAAGTCGGCTTGTCGAGCGTCTTCTGCGCACCAGATTCGGAATTTATGCGGCGAGGTAAAATTTATAATTCGAATACTATTGCCACCATTGGAATTTCGAATTCTGTCCTGCCAATGTTATGAATGCTTGTATCGTCGTCGACCACAACTATGGTGCCCTCGGATTTAATAGCAATCCGATCGACAAACCAGCTTGGTGAATTCGCGCGCGGAAGAGTAATCGTGACGATGGTGCCTTGTCCGATTTTGCTATCGAATCTAATAGATCCACCCATCGCTTCAATTGCGCCTTTTGCGTGCAAAACGCCTAACCCTGAGCCGCTTTGCGATTGTTCTTTTCCCCATGTGATACTTTTTTTACCTAATACGGATAACACCTCATAAGGCATTCCCTTGCCGTTATCCTGAATGGCAATCACGATTTCATTTTTGTAGATTCTTAGCCGCACGCTTATTTCGCCAACCTCGTCGATTGCCTCGACGGCATTGTTGATTAGGTTAGACAGAACACGTTTCAACTCAACAGCGTCAATGTTTGCAAACGCATCGTAGGCGTTTTGAAAGTCGGTGGTGATATTGATTTTGAATTTTTCACGAAACTGCGTGCGCTTTTCAGAAACTAAACCGTCGATGATAGCCGGGATCAGTTCAACCGTAACATGGCCACTCAATTTCTTCTGGCTAACAAGTGTATTTGCAATGTCTTGGATTCTATTTACGGAATTTCGGATTAATACACGTTTATCTTCAGAAATGTTTTCTAAGCCTGTAAGAGCCAAATTCAGGGCCGAAAGTGGCGATCGAATATCATGCGACACTTGCCGAGCGAGCTCCGCCGTTGCAACAGCCCTCTGCTTTTCAACGACTGCTTTGTTGGACTGCTCGACACTTTGAATATACGGCACAAGAATGCGGTCAAAGAGAAGACGTATACCAATAAATAGCGCACCAAAAAGAAGAATGGAAATCGCGGTGATATAATACAATACGGATTTTGACGTCGATTTTTCGGTCCGTAGTTTAATAGAAATTCCTTGAATGTCGTCCGAAGATCTTGGTAATGCCAGCAGGGTTGTTACGCTTGGCACGCGCGATAAGAACTTTGCTTTATTGATTTCGACAAGTAATAAACCTTGGGGGATTGCCGAGGGACTGCTTTGGGCCTGGTCGTCAAATAATAATTCTTTAAAGTAGTAGATATATGGCGCGCCAGTTTCATAGGCGAAATGCGTTCCGGCTTCAACGGGAGGCAATGGCGTGCCGTTGAGGTTGAAAAGAACAGCTCCAGAATTTTTGAGGATGGCGACGTTCGAGATTTCATGAAGCCTTTGTATCATCCCCAACATTTTGCCTATAAGTAGAATCTGAGTATATTTGCGCAGCTGTACGGGTGAGCGTATATAACTTGAGATTTCCGAGCTTTGCTCTAGAACCTCAGCAAAAGATTCAATTTGATTCATCTGCAACGACAACGCGTACTGAGCCTGTTGCTTGGCGTTGGATTGTAATCTTGCAAGTTGCAAATGCTGCTGCTCGACATTTTTTAAGAGCAAAACCAGAGACACGGCGGTCGGGATAAGGGCCGTAAAAACCAGTACAACTAAAATGTCCTTTCTGAGTCTACTTTTCATACCGAACCGTTCGCCACCATGACGAAACCTGCGCGTCTTTACGGGGCGGCAAAGGTGAAATTACAACTGGTGGCTCTGTTTTATTTCGCTCTAAAAGTCGTGCCCGCAATTTGGCGAACTGCGAATTTAAGCCGCGAGTATCGTTAACGTAAGGCGAGAAATATTGCGAGTATTTAGCCGACATAGCCGTATTTTTGTGGTCGGTAAATTTTTTGACGAATGCAACAAGACTTTTCAGTTTCATGCGAGACATTTTATTGTTTACCAAACAAACCGTATCGTAGCCTTCTATAATTCGCCCCTTGGGGAGTTGCATTTCTACATGTAATGATCGTGTCACTGCCGGCTCAATCGCGCCGTCCCAACCGTAAGCGGCGCTCCCGGGCCGAGTTAGGATTTCTCCAGTGGAAGATGTAAAACTTTGCAGCGGCGGATGAAAATCGGTCGTAGGTAAATGGTCTTGAACGAGACGGTCGTATACTTCGAGTTTGTCGTCAATAACGCCAATCTTATATCCATGGGCCGATAATGCTAGTAATTGGTCAAGACTGTGAACCTTCGGATGGTCGTGGGGTTTCGGAATAACCGAAAATATTGTTGCGCTCCACAAATAAGGTAGGCAATCGTGGGCATATTTCGTGGTAAATGATAAATAATTGCGATTTAATCCAATAAATTGATCTTTTATAAGCATGTGCGCGCTCAACAAATCGGGGAGAACTTGGTTAGAGACAATCGCGACGTCAAATCCGGCCCTGTTATTGATTAGTTTTGAAACAACGACGTTATTCGACTTATACGTTTCGAGTTCAATATTATAACCAAGCCGTTTCATTTTAGCGACAAGCTTTGGCGACGTGTAGTCCCACCAATTGAGTAACCGAATTTGTTGGCGTGACGGTTTGGCAACTGCCGAAATAGCAAATAAGAGTAATACAATTATCTGAACTAGACGCAATGAAACTCCGCTGCAGGAGAATTAGGCACGACACGCTGTGGTTTCCTTTTATTATTTGTCGTGAGGCAAGTGCGGGCAATCAAATCTTGGTGTATTCACAAAGCGCATTTTTAAAAATAGCCCATAGGTGACAAGGTTTAAGATACAAAGAATTTTTCCCCGCGAGGGGCCTGTAGGCGGGAGCACAGTCAAAATTTATCAACTACCAGAAGCAGGTGATTAGTTGTTTAATTACGTGGATTTTGGTCCAGGAGTCCCGGCACAATGCTGCTGGACAGGTCATGGTGGCAGCAGTCATTGTGTTACGCGTCTGTTTGTTGGGGAGCAGTCGTACACTTTGTGTGAGAATATCCGGTGTGGTGAGTGTTGATTTGGCAAAAGCGGTGAAAGGCACGATCGAGCGACCGGAATTGTTGACCAGATGGAACCTACAAAATTTAACGGAATGCTGTCTCGCAGGATAAAAATGCAAAGCATTGTGGCTGGCGTGATCGTTGAGCGCACATGAAAGATATAATTTAAA
>JAJYHS010000111.1 GCA_021784635.1 bacterium | reverse complement strand
ACGTGAATAAATTCCGTGCTTGCCGGGGCCCGGTTGATTCTGTGCTTGCCACGCCATCGAGCCAGCCGCTTGCCTTTAAAGCGCGCCCTCGAATGTAAGCTCGACGACACAACTTTTTTCTTTGGAGTGGTTTTAAAGAAGTCAAATATCAAAGAAGATGGGTCGTCTGTTAAATAATCAAAAACCTCAACATTCGGTTTCGAAACATAAAATGAAATAACGTATTTGCCGTCAGGACCATTTGTATTTACCGATATTTTGGGGACAAGCTGGCTATGCCAAGAATCAAGCTGCGCAACAGTTGCCTTGCTGAATGCCGGCAAAGTTACCGTCACAACGTTACCGTGGCGTTTTGGCGAGTTGTAGATCCACTCTTGCCGGCCGTGAAATTCGAGATGTACGGTGTTGCCAATTGTTGAAATGTGGCCCGAAATAATTTGCGCAAGCGCCCGGGCTGGACCAAGGGTCAGCAAGACCCATGCAGTTGCAGCAAGGGTGAGCCCGCGAACGCCTTTAAATGATCGCAATTGTTTTGCGTCGATGTTTGCGACTTTCACAATTTTAATAAATAAGCACAATTGGTGCCAACGCGGTTTTCTTCGGGGACGTTCGTCTTGAGAGCGCCAAAAAAAACACTTGCAAGGGCGGCTAGTGACGGAATTCTTGCTTTAAGTCGAGCCTGACCGTCTCTTGATCATGATATTCTGTGCCACCAACTTGTCGGGTGACCGCCAAACTGGTGACTGGACAGCAGACGAGCACGCCTTTATGCGGGCTAGAGTCGTACGTTGCGCCCTTTGGCAATCCTCATGCCCAGGGTGATTCATTCCGATACAAATTAGAGAAACGCAAAAGGTTTAAACAACCATGAAAACATCGATTTGGATAAGAGCCTTGGCTCTCAGCATTGTCGCTATGACCGCGTGTACATTTACGGCCTGCGTTTCGATTCGTTTAAAAATTCCGAAACCTCAAAGAAGTAAGGATATGAAATTTACACCGCCGCCATCAACATTTGAAAAGACGCAATCGCCTGATCTGGATTATTCTTGGCAGGAAAAAAAGAACGGCAACTCCATTTCTGTCTTGAGCGAATGCCATGACACACCCGACGCGACACTTGAACAAATTCAAGAAGGAGTGATTGACGAAATATCTGATGCACAACCAATCGAGGTCGACCCGATCACCTACAATGGTGTGGCGGCCATTCACTCCATTATCGACGGCACGGTAGAAGGCGTAAAAACCGAATTTGAACTTGTTATTTTTAAGAAACACGATTGCACATACATCCTCACTTACGCCGGCGTGACTAAAGCTTTTGGAGCAAACCAACTCGACTTTGAACGATTTGTAAAAGGGTTTCGCGTGCCATGACCACTAACCTTCAAGCCCGAACCGAAAAATTTTTCGATTTTGTCGGAGGCAACGCGCTTCTTGTCGGTCAAATGCTCAAGGAGCTGTTTCGCAAGCCTTTGTATTTTGACCTTCTCGCCGTTCAAATTGAAAACGTCGGCGCGAAATCTTTGCCTTTGATTCTAATCGTCGCCATGAGTGTGGGGATGGTCATGGCGTTGCAATTTGGTATTGGTTTACAAAAATTCGGCGCCAATCTTTACATTCCAAAACTCGTATCACTTTCAATCATTCGCGAACTCGGGCCTATTTTCGCAAGTCTGATGTTTGCAGCCCGGGTCGGCGCGGGGATGACCTCTGAAATTGCTTCGATGGTCGTCACGCAACAGGTCGATGCCATGCGCGCACTTGGAACATCGCCGATTAAAAAAATTGTAATCCCTCGCGTGTTGGCCTGCCTGATCTGCTTGCCGTTACTTTGCGTATTTGCAAACGCGATCGGCATTTTCGGCGGACTTGTCGTCGGCACTTTCGACCTCCATCTAGCCGGCAGCTTTTATTGGCAAAAAGTTTTATCGACGGTCACACTGACGGATTACCTTTCAGGTTTTTTAAAAACATTTTTCTTTGCGCTTTTTGTTGCGATCCCGGCCTGCTATTACGGTCTCAATGTCGAACGCGGCACACGCGCGGTTGGACTCGCCACGACACGGGCGGTGGTGACATCCTCGATTCTGATTCTTGTCGGCGATTATTTCTTAACTAAAGTATTTTGGGTAATTCAAACATGGAGATAATTGAGGTTTCGCATTTTAAAAAATCGTTTGGCAACAAAGTCGTGCATCGCGATGTCAATTTTACGGTGAAGCAAGGCGAGTGCCTCGGCTTATTGGGCGGTTCGGGTGCGGGCAAAAGCGTTATCTTGCGAAGCATGATCGGCCTTGAGCGCCCCGACAACGGTCAAATTCAGATCGAAGGCATTGATGTGACCAATCTCGACGAAGCCAAACTTGTCGATATCCGAAAGCGCGTCGCCTATGTATTTCAAAACGGCGCATTGTTTGATTCCATGACTATTTTTGACAACATCGCCTATCCGCTACGCGAACACACGAAGCTCAAAGAACACGAAATCCGCGAACAAGTTCTATCAACGCTTCAAATGTTTAATATGCACGGGACAGAAAATATGCTGCCAGCCGAACTTTCAGGCGGCATGCAAAAGCGCGTCGGTTTAGCACGGGCCATTATTTTAAAACCGGATATTATATTATACGACGAACCGACTGCGGGGCTTGATCCAGCCAATACTGTAAAGATTCAAAATCTTATTGTTCAACTGAAAGGAACGGGTGTGACATCCATTTTGGTGACGCACGACATGGACACGGCACTACGAGTCTGCGACCGTTTGGCATTTCTCGAAAATGGCAGTGTAGAAAACTTGGGGATGGTTTCGGACCTCAAACAAGATCCCGTTCAAATCTTGCAATTATTTATCAGGGGGCAAAGTGACTGAACCGGTGTCAAAAATAAAAGTTGGCGCATTTACAGTCATCGGCATTGCGCTACTTCTTATCTCAATTATTTTATTCGGCGGTAACGAGGATTTCTTTCACTCGTATACGACGTTTCACATTTACTTTCAGTCAACCGAAGGGCTGGCCCCTGGCAGCGTTGTTTCTGTTTCAGGGATGAACGTCGGTAATGTCAAAAAAATCCGCTTGAGTAAAAATCTCAAGATGGATGTAACAGTCGAAATTTTAAGTCGGGTGGCGCGCCACCTTACAAGTTCGTCGATGGCTTCGATTCGCACGCAAGGTGCACTGGGTGACAAATATGTTTACATCAAGCCGGGGGCCACCACAGACCCGGTTCTCGCATCTGACGCTGTCATCCCATCTGTAAATGAAAGTGACTTTCTCGACATGTTGACCAGCGGAAAGGGCCCGAACTTTTCAAAAATTTTCGAAACGGTGCATGAACTCAATCAGTTGTTGAGTTCGCTCAATTCCGACAATAGGCTTTCATCAATGGTGTCTCATATTTCTAAAGCAAGCTCCAACCTTTCAACTGCAAGTGCCAACATTTCGAAGGTCGCCGATGATCCTGATATTCGCGAGTCTCTTTATCACTTAAATAATATTTTAAAGAAGATCGACGACGGTAACGGAACTCTTGGCCGTCTGATAAATGACCCGACAATTAACGATCGAATTTTAAGTTTACTGGGAGATGAACCACGCAATCGATTTTTAAAACCGCTCTTGCGCGCAGCAATCAGACAAAACGAAGAAAACCAACATTGATTGCCGCCGTAGTGGTGGCCGTTATTGCTGTTTTGATGCCCTCTTCGCAAATTTGCGCCGATCTATTTGTCGCGACACCTGTGAAGCTACCGTCAGAAGTTATACCCGGCGATTTTTTAAAAGTAACTTGGCCAAGCGCGAAGTCGGCCGGGCAGTTTCTTTCGGTTTCAAATCGTCGCGCCTCGTGGCTTAATGACAGAACGGCGTTTCTCGGGATCGGCGCGTTCCCGACCGTTACGGTTATCGGCAGATTGAAATATTCCCCCGGCGGCCTTTTTACTTATCCACGCGAAATATTTTTTCAAAAAGTGATTAAGGTTTCTCTGATAAATTTAACTCGAGCCATCAAGCTGCGACTGCCTGCGGCCGTATGGGATCGACTCAAAAATTTCAGCCAAACTCAAGTCGGCGAAGTCTTTGCGATGCTAAGAAGACTCACCAGCCCGGTTAACGGCAAGTTTAATTTTCACCAATGTTGGCACCCGCCGCTTCACTATATGTACGTAACTTCAAGATTCGCTTCACCGCGCACACCTCCTCACGCCAAACCGTACTACCATACCGGAATCGATCTGCGCGCGCCGATGCGCACACCGGTTCACGTCGCCGCCAGCGGTAAAGTCATGTATATCGGCGACAACCCGATCACGGGTAACATTGTTATTGTTGATCATGGCGGTGGAATTTATAGCGAATATATGCATCTATCTAAATTCAAAGTGACGGTCGGCGAGCAAGTCAATCGCGGTCAGGTGATCGGTCTTTCAGGCGCTACCGGCCGCGTGACGGGTCCGAATCTTCATTGGGAGTTGTCTTGGAAAGGAATTTCAATAAGCGCTCTTCGCTTTCTTCAGGTGACGGCACCGACTTGCGGTCGAGGGTAAAACGAATTGATTTTACCCATTTTTTGCCGGCAAATTGATTGATTTTCTCAATTATCGGTTTTGCTAAAAACGTCAAATCTTGCATGCGCGCCGCCGATTTAACCCAAACATAAAGTTGCCCGCGAATAAACTGCACAGGTCTGGTATGGGCGGCAATTTCAGCCCCGACAACTTCTTGCCATTGGTTCCAAAGACGCCAACGAATGAACTGCTCGCCCAACGGAGTGTTTGCCTTCTTAAGTAAACTAAACAACACGTCGGATGAATGTTGCGGTTCGTTTTTGCGCTCGCGGCGAATTTTATGATTCTCCCCCATGAAACGGTACGTTAGCATTAGCCGAAGAAAAAGGACATCGTTTAAAACGTTGTTGCGTGCTTTTGCAAAAAATTGTCAATGGCACGCTTGGTAAGAAGGCTTAAATTTTCAAATTTGAAACGGATTCGAAGTGTTTCGTTTTCGGTCTTTTTAATATCTACGATTTTGCTGCTCGTGGTGATGGCCTTGAGATCGTCAGTGGCCTGAATTTCAAGGTTGCAAAGAAGACCCGTAGCCAAATTATCGGCTTTGACCTCGGCGTCAACCCAGTGCTCAGATAATACACTCGTGAGGCCGAGCAAGGCGAGTCGAAGTTCAACAACAAAAATATTTACCTTCGTTTCAAACCGCGCCGCCAAATCTTTGGGGATCGATTTTGTTAACGACACTTCATCAAATAATTTGGATTGATTGATATAAGCCGTATCGTTCGCAATGGACATCGGGCTGTTTGCCGTTTGTTCCATAATATCAGCGTTATCCGCGCCCAAATCGGTGGGGTCTATTGTTGAAGCAAACGCCAAGTCCCGCACGATGATCGCGTAAACAAAATCGTCGGCATACGGAATCTTTTGAATGCAAACCGTGGCATTACCGTCGTAGTTATTGGATGAAAAACGAAAATGGCCTTTTTCAGGACGGGTCATCTGCCATGGTTGCAAGGCCGCCGCGTCGCTAAACATGGTCGTTTCGCTAAAAAAAACGAACTTGTCGAGTGGATCGCCGGCTGTCGGGTTTGCCTCCGCCATCAGCCAACGCCGGCCCGCAGGGTTCACGTACTGAATCGCCCCCTCTGCGGAGATGACAATAACCGGATCGAGAAATGGGTCATAAACAGAAAATTCCATACCTCTTGTGCTATTAGATAGAGTTTTCTTGCGAAAGGTTAGATGTTTTTGTTATTCAATTCGCGGAACCGAAATTTTGGGTGCCGTGTGCGATCGATCTGGACTTACGGACGGCAAATCGAATAGAGGAGCAAACGCTTGAAACCCATTTATGTTGTTGGCGGCGGACTTGCCGGGAGCGAATGCGCATGGCAGTTGGCCAAGCGCGGTCATGACGTCATATTAATTGAAATGCGCGGCACTCCAAGTGGCGAGAGCACCGGAGCGCTGACCACCCCAGCCCACAAAACCGATCGCTTGGCTGAACTTGTGTGTTCGAATTCGCTCGGATCGCAAACCGATTACTCGGCGCCCGGGCAACTGAAGTGGGAAGCCGATAAGTTAGGCTCTCTTATCTTACGAGCGGCAAAGGAATCGAGCGTGCCGGCTGGAATGGCATTGGGGGTGGATCGCGAACTTTTTTCGACAGCCGTTTCTCGTGCCATTTCAGGTCACCCGCACATCCGCGTGGAGCGACGTCTTGTTTCTTCGCTTGATGAAATTCCGCGGCCAGCGGTCATTGCAACGGGTCCGTTAACCCACGAATCACTAGCCCTAAGCATTCGCGAGCACTTAGCGTCTACCGAAGACAAAACTGATTTTCTTTATTTTTTTGATGCCATCGCTCCGGTCATTGACGCTGACACCATCGACATGACTGTGGCGTTCAAGGCCGATCGGTTTGACCGCGGCACACAAGACTACATCAATTGTCCTCTTGATAAAGCGCAATATTTCACGTTTATCGACGCAATTGCGGCGGCTCGCAAAGTTGAGCCAAAGGATTTCGAAAAAATTCCTTATTTTGAAGGTTGCATGCCGATCGAAGCCATGGTTGAACGCGGGCCCCTTACTCCCAAATTCGGCCCCATGTCGCCCAATGGTATTCGCCACCCCGAGACCGGTAAAAAGCCGTTTGCAGTAGTACAACTCAGGCAAGAAAATCGCGAGGCGACCTCATACAATATGGTCGGATTTCAAACGAAAATGGCTTACGGCGAACAAACGCGAGTATTTCGCATGATTCCCGGTCTTGAAAGGGCCGAATTTTTAAAGCTGGGGAGCATTCACCGCAATCTTTACCTCCATTCCCCGCGAAAGCTTACGCCATTTCTTTCAAGCCCGCACGACCCGTGGCTTTATTTTGCCGGTCAAATTACCGGCGTTGAAGGTTATTTCGATTCGACCTGCATCGGGCTTCTTGTGGCGAGATTTTTACACGATCAGCTCAGCGGCAGAGAAATTTCCCGACCTCCGCGCGAATCAGCAATTGGCGCGCTTCTCAACGCCATTACCGAACCTAAAGACGAGTTTCAGCCCACCAATATAAACTTTGGTTTATTTCCGTTAATTGAAGGTTTGACCGTGCGCACGCAAGCAGAGCGTGAACAAAAGCGCGAGTTGCAACTCGGCCGCGCGAAGTCGGCACTCACCGAGTGGATGAATCATTTAAGTTGCTAAATTCACCCGCGACCGTGAAGCAAATCCCAATTTTGCGGCACGACCAATGCCTTTGGAATATACATGTACTGCTCCCGCCATTTTGCAAACGGTCGGTCGCTCTTATTGCGAATCGCAATCACTTCTAAATTTCTATCAGCATTATAATAAAGATTGAGTTCCTGATAGTAATAGCTCGGATCAAGCACAAACGGATTTTTAATCAAAACTTGAAAATGCCGCCACCACGTGATGCCGTGCGGGCTTTCACCGTTGTGAATAAAAGCGGCGCTTACGATTTCTTGCGCCGGCATATTATACGGGCCGATGTTAAATTCGGCTCGAAACGGTTTTTTTTGATCGGGCATTTCAATAGCAATTCGAAACTCGTCACCTTTGTAATCGATAGACGCATTTTCACCTTTAACAATTGGCCCAAGGCTCACCCACTCGGAAGGCGATGAGGTTTGCATGTACTTGGTATCGGCCGGTAATAGCGTAGCAAGAAGTCCGATCAATCCTTTAATGGTTTTATTTTGCAAAAACGCGCTAATGAAAACCTGGCGACCGGCATCGGCGCGTAGCACCACTTGAGGCACTTCGGTGTAATTTTGATGACCAAAAGTGAACTGTTCAGATAATCGCGCCATAAATTCCCGGTGTGATATTGGCGACGGGCGATTCATGAGAATTCGAACACACGGATAACCTGCATGTTGATCGGGGTAAGCGTCTTTTGTCGGGAATTCTTGCGTAAACTCATTGCGATTCTGCGAAGCCGCCCATATTACCGTTGTCGTGGTCACTGTGAACAAGAGGCTCAAAAATACCGCCAAAAAAAGAAATCTTAGCCGCGACATGCAGGTATTTTTATCGCGAACTTCAACGATAAGCCACTGTCACGTGAAGAATCTGAATTCGTTTCATATACGTCTAAAATTTAAACAGTCTCTATTCGACCGTCACGGATTTGGCGAGGTTTCGCGGTTGATCGACGTCGTGCCCAAGGGCGTTTGCCACGTGATAGGCAAGAAGTTGAAGGGGGATTGATTCGAGAAGCGGATTCACGCTCCATTCGGCCCTCGGTAAAGCTAGATACCTCGCGCTCAAAGCACGCAACTTTTCGTTGCCGACAGTGCCGATTGAAATAATGACCCCGCCACGCGCTTTCGCCTCCTCAAGATTACTTAAAGTTTTCTCGTAAAGCGAATCGCTCGGGGCGAGCATGACAACGGCCATCCTATCGTCAATCAGCGCAAGCGGGCCGTGTTTCATTTCCCCGGCGGCGTAACCTTCGGCGTGCATGTAAGCAAGCTCTTTAAGTTTAAGCGCCCCCTCAAGCGCGATCGGATAATTTACGCCACGGCCCATGTACAAAAAACCTTTGTAGTTTTTAAGGGTGGCCGCCGCTTCACTAAAAAATTTGTCGCACGCTAAGACCGTCTCCATTTGCGCTGGAGCGGCTAAAAGCGCCCGGACATAGCGGGATTCATCATTTAACTTCAACTGGCCCCGCACTTTCGCCAGATCGAGCGCAAGCAGATGCATGAGCGCAAGAGTCGCCGTAAATGCTTTCGTGCTGGCAACGCCGATCTCTGGTCCGGCGTTCATGTAAAGACGCCCATCTGCCTCGCGATCAACCGTCGAATTTTTCACGTTGCTTATGCTGAGCACTGGCACTTGCATTTTTTTGAGCTGCCTCAAAACCGCGAGCGTGTCCGCCGTTTCACCGCTTTGTGAAATTAAAATGGCAAGGGTATTTTTTGCGATTACGGGTTTTCGATAGCGAAACTCACTTGCAATGTCGGTACTTGTTGCGACTCCCGCAAACTGTTCGATTAAATAACCACCAACTTGTGCGGCGTAAAACGAAGTGCAGCACGCCACAATTATGATCCGGTCGATACTGGCGCAGGCCGCACTCAACTGATTCGCACTCCATAACCCCGTGTGACTAAGAATATCCACCGCATGTTTTTCAACGTCGACGTGAGGGGCAAGCGCTCTTGCCACAGCCCGTGGTTCTTCGAAAATCTCTTTGAGCATAAAGTGAGGATAGCCTTCTTTTTTTGCCTGCTCGGCGGTCCAATCAATCGTCGTGACCTTCTTCTCAACCGGCTTACCGTTAGCATCAAAAACTTGAAAGGCCTCGCCTTTAACATGCGCCGTCTCAAGGTCGTCAAGATACACGACTTTTTTCGTATACGGCAAAATTGCTTGCACGTCGCTTGCGATAAGGACCGATCCTTTAGCCGTACCCAAAATCAGCGGCGGGCCGTTTTGAACGCCACCATTTCGTCAGGATGGTCTTTCGAAACGACGAGAATCGAATATGCACCCTGTAGTCGAGTGCGCACGCGCAGAACCGCCTTTAATAAATCGCGCGTCCTTTCAATTTCACGGGCAATAAGATGGGCCACAAGCTCGCTATCGGTGTCGCTTGTAAATTGCGCCTTAGTGCCAAGCTCATCTTTAAGTTCTAAATAGTTTTCGATGATGCCGTTATGAACAAGACTGATTCCATCGACTGTGTGCGGGTGCGCGTTTTTTTCAACTGGGGCGCCGTGCGTTGCCCATCGCGTATGGCCGATACCCAGATGGCCGTCGAATGTTTCGTGCTCTAATTTTTTTTCAAGCGTCGACAATTTACCTTCGGCTCGCACACGCTTAAATTCGCCGCAATTTAAAATCGCCACACCCGCGCTGTCATAGCCGCGATACTCAAGCGACTTCAGGCCGCCCATGATCACATCTTTTGGATTTTCGGGACCGTAATAGCCTACGATTCCACACATGGCGCAAACCTACTTTTTTGGTTTATAATTTTCTATGTTCACTTGGCGGGCGCGCGCCACAGCCAGCGCTTTTGCCGGTACGTCTTTTGTTATTGTGGAGCCGCTTCCGATGATGGCACCGTCGCCAACGGTTACCGGCGCAACAAATTGCGAATCGGAACCAACGAAAACGTCTTTTCCAATTTTTGTCAGATATTTGTTCTTATCGACTGCGTAGTTACACGTAATTGTTCCGCAACCGATATTGGTGTTCTCGCCAATATCAGCATCGCCAAGATAAGTCAGATGGCTCGCTTTAGCACCCGCACCGAATTTTACTTTCTTGAGTTCTACGAAATTGCCGACACGCGCTCCGGCACCGATTTCGGTTTCAGGGCGAATGCGCGCATACGGTCCAACCACCGATTTAGTGCGCAATACGCAATTTTCAAGATACGACCCTCCCAGCACGTGAACGCTATCTTCAAGCGTCACCGAATTGAGAAAGCAATTGGGTTCGATAACGCAGAACGAACCCATTTGAGTTGCGCCACGAATGTATGCCCCAGGGTAAATCACCGATGCCGCACCAATTTTCACGCTGTCCTCGACGTATGTGGCGCGCGGGTCAATAAACACCACGCCTTCAGCCATTAAATTTTTTGCGTTTCGATAAAAAATCCGGCGCGACGCAAATGCCAGTTCTTCTTGTGAGTTCACTCCCATAGCCACGCGGGCTGGAAGGCGAAGTCCGCTTACCGGAATTTTATTTTCAATCGCCAACCCGACCATGTCGGTGAGGTAAAATTCATTCTGCGCATTCGTAGACCCGATGTGCGGCAATACCTGATTGAGTAGTTTGGCATCGAGAGCATAAATCCCCGTGTTCACTTCGCGAATCTTTAAGGTCTCGGATGAGGCGTCTTTGGCTTCAACAATAGCGCGTAAATTGCCGCCGTCGCGCACCACACGCCCGAGGGCACCTGGTTTTTTGAGTTTAGCCGTAGCAAGCGTAATGCCGCCTTGGCTGTTAAAATAATCTTCAAGGACGCGATGAATGTCTTCAGTCGTAATGAGGGGATGATCGCCATTTAAGATTAGCACCGTCCCCGTTAGCGAGCTGGCTTGTGCGGCACGAACTGCGTCAGCTGTCCCGCGTTGTTCGGCTTGTTTAAAGCAAACTGCGCCCAACGGTTCAACAACTTGGCGCACGAGATTTTCACCAACACCTACAACGACCCGAATTTCCGTCGCTCCCGCCGCCTTTGCACAGTTCACTATTCGTGAAATCATGGGTTGACCGGCGACCGGGTGCAAGACTTTGGGCAGGTTCGACTTCATTCGTTTACCTTGCCCGGCGGCTAAAATAATTGCAGAAAACTTATGCTCAATCACAATGTAGAGAATTACGGCGGCCCATATAAAACGTCAACTAGCCACTCCCGAATATGCTACGATGGATCGCATGCAAATAGTTGAAGTCCGTGATTGGTCAAGATCCGCCAACAATAATCCCATTGCTCTATTCAAATCGTCACCTGAGCCCAAAAATCCGATTATTCTAATCGGCGGAGTACACGGCGACGAACCCGAGGGAGTTTGGCTTGCCGAATTTACGTTTGAGTGGCTAAAAAGAAACACCGTGAAGCTACCATGGATACTTATCCCATGTCTAAATCCTGACGGCTACGCTGCATGCACGCGTGGCAATGGCCACGGTGTCGATCTCAATCGTAACTACCCCAGCCGGGATTGGTCGCCCCATTTCGAAAAACCACGTTACAATTCAGGGCCAAGCGCCGGTAGCGAACCCGAAGTCCAAGCGCTTGTTCAGCTCATACAAGATTGCAAACCGTGTCTTCTCATTCATTTTCATTCTTGGCAGCCATGTATTGTTTGTACTGGTGAACCCGGCTTGCTCGCTGGTCGCGCTCTTGCCGACAGTTCGGGATATGAATTAAAAAACGACATCGGCTACCCAACTCCCGGCAGCCTTAGCGGTTACGGATGGTATGATAATAAAATTCCCGTGATCTGCGTCGAAGAAGCGGAAGGATGCGCGCGCGAAAATGTCTGGCCGCATTTTAAACACGGCATAGAAAAGATCTTTAGCGGAGCCCTTAAATGAGGGCGTCTCAAACCGGCCCGAATCCCGAAATTGTTCAAAACGCGATCATCGCCGTTCACGAAGCCGAATCGATCGCCGACATTGAACGCCGCTTGCTCAGCGAATTGCGCAAACCCTTTCAACTGCAGTGGATCCGCGTGTTTTTTCACACTCCCCAAATGCTCGACGCGCAACTTGGCCGACTCCAAAACGTTCAGCTGTTTCAACGCGAACTCGCTGTCTCATCACGCCGTTTAGGCACAGCCGTTTTTGCACGCAATTCGCGGCAAAAATTTAGCAAACGCGAACAGGATGCTTTGTCGCAAATTTGCAAGACTCTGAGCTTCGCTCTTGATCGTCTGTCGAAACTCGACCAATCCGAAAATCTCAAACTTCAGTGGGAGACGACTTTCAACGCCATTGCCGAGCCACTCTGTCTCACCGACGAAAATTTCAATATCATTCGCACTAATAAAGCTTTTGTTTTAGCGTCTCAAATTAAAGCCTCACGCGCCGTTGGTAAAAATTGCTTTCAGGTCATAAACCCTGCGGCCGCAACGCGCCAATATGAAATCGCGACCCAACCTATTTTAGGTTATGACGAAAAGCAAAAATTCCTTCTGATTCTCTTTCGCGATGTCACAGACCAGAAAAAAATGGAAAAGCGAATACTGGCTTCGGCAAAAATGGCCGAACTCGGCACAATCGGCTCCAGCATCGCCCACGACATTAATAATCCGCTGGGCGGAATGCTTTCATTTTTACAACTTATAAAAATGGATTTACCCGAAGATCACCCCATGCGTGACGATATTATCGAAATGGAAAACGCGGGCAAACGCTGTAAGGCGATTGTCGAAAACTTGCTTCGATTTTCGCGTCAACAAAATGAACAAACCCATGAAACTTTCGACTTGCGCGAAGTGATTCGGCAGGCCGTGCAGATTATGGAGCTGCAAACAAGATCGCTCGGTATCGAGCTTACAGTTGAACAGTCGGAGCGGGAGATTCCGTTTTCAGGACAATTCAACCTCTTATCCCAAGCGTTAAGCGAAATAATGCAGAATGCTTACGCCGCCGTCGCTGAACTTTTGCGCCAAAGTCCTGGCAGTCGGGGACAAATACACGTTGCGGTTCAAACTGAAAATAACGCGATCGAAATTTCGATTCGCGATAACGGATGTTTAGCCGGCCCAAATGATTTGACGCTGGCCCATCAGATTGTTGACCAGCACAAGGGCAAACTTGAAATTTCTTCCCGGCCTAACGTTGGGACAATGGTCAAA
The DNA here is from genome assembly GCA_021784635.1 of bacterium. Classification (GTDB taxonomy): domain Bacteria; phylum Bdellovibrionota; class Bdellovibrionia; order Bdellovibrionales; family UBA1609; genus RBG-16-40-8. Next base: position 3,995 of record JAJYHS010000111.1, on the reverse strand, counting down.
ATCACATTTCAAAACGTCTAGATTTGGTCACGGTTGAACAATGGTTTGACGCCAAAATTTGACAGAGCCAAAAACCCAACTCTAAACTTTTAACATAGGGAACAGCGGAGACTCAGGATCGAGTCAATTCACCTGCCAGGGAAGGGAAGCCGGATGCAAACGCGACGTATATTAATTGTCGACGACGACACTTCTTTACGCACAGCCCTTTTTCGGGCTCTCGACCGAAAAGGATTTCAGGTCATTACGGCCGCATCCAAACAAGAGGCTTTACAACTCGGGCAATCGGAACGTCCTGCCGACCTTGTACTGTGCGATTTACGGCTCCCGGATGGTGACGGTATCGATTTTTTGACGGAGTTTCGAAAACACAGCCCGCAAAGTTTATTTATTGTGCTCACCGGTTTTGGAACCATTGAGGCCGCCGTTCGCGCGACCAAATGCGGGGCTGAGCATTTTATCACAAAGCCCTTTGAACTCGACGAAGTGACGAACCTGGTTGAAAAGACCCTTGCGCATAAAGATCTCGAGCAAGAAAATGTGAACCTGCGTTCAGCTCTTCACAAAAAATATAGATTCGACAATATAATAGGTCAGAGCGAGGGTGTGGCTCGGGTTTTAGAGCTTATTGAACGCGTGTCACAATCCGATTCTACCGTTTTGGTTACAGGTGAAAGTGGCACCGGCAAAGAACTTGTCGCCAAAGCGATTCACTATAATTCGGAGCGCGCCAACAAACCGTTTGTGCCAATTAATTGCGGAGCAATCCCCGGGGAGCTTCTTGAAAGCGAACTGTTTGGTCACGTCAAAGGCGCTTTTACGGGCGCTGTCAACAATCGGGTCGGTCGATTCGATCTTGCTAACGGCGGTACACTGTTTTTTGACGAAATTGGCGACATGAGCCCTCATTTGCAAGTCAAACTTCTGCGTGTTTTACAAGAGAAAAAATTTGAACCCGTGGGTAGCACAAAAACGCACGCATCGGATGTGCGAGTCATCGCCGCGACCAACGTCAACCTCGAACAAGCTGTGAGCGATGGCCGATTTCGCGAGGATCTTTTCTATCGATTGAATGTCATCCCCATTCACATTCCACCGCTTCGCGAGCGAAAATCGGATATTCCGCTTCTGTTTCACTACTTCATGGAAATCTTCAATCAGGGTAAGAAACTAAAGTTAATGGGTCTTGCTCCTGCGGCGCTTGAATACTTGCTTAATTATTCGTGGCCGGGCAACATCCGCGAACTTGAAAATCTTGTCGAACGGCTAGCCATTTTAAAAAATGGCGGCATTGTTGACGTCGCCGACTTACCCAAAAAATACCGTGGTGTCGAAGCGGCAGCCGCCGAATCCAAGTCGCTGAGTCTTGAAATTCCAACCGATGGTCTTGATTTTAACTCAGCCGTCGACTCGTTCGAAAACTCGCTTATTGTTCGCGCTTTAGAAAAAACGGGCTGGAATCGCAATCAAGCCGCAGCGCTGCTCAAGCTCAACCGAACGACTCTAGTCGAAAAAATCAAAAAAAAGGGCCTAAGGCAGCCCGAAGCGTAAGCGGAATCAGAGTCTCAACTTTAGACGCGTTAATTTGAAACAATGGAAGTCCGAATCATTCTTGCCGGGTGCTACGAAGGCTCCCGAAAAGACTGAAAGGGAGTTCCATGACAAAAAATATTCGCGCGCTGTTGATTGCAATAGCGTTCATCGCGACGGGCACGACCACTGCGTTCGCCATTTCAAAAAAGCAAAGAAAACCAAATTTTATATCGACTTACACCTCTCGCGTTTATCACAGCTACCACGCCACAGGTTTTGTGAGACAAAGCCGTGCCTCCATGCGTTTTCTTGAAACCACTCCGCATGTTAGTTTTGTGGCTCCGAAGGTTAAAATTCCAGGTTCGTTCAGCCTTCGCGGCGAAGCCGGTCCTGTAGAAAATCAAGGCATGTGCGGAAGTTGCTGGGATTTTTCTCTTACCACAGCATTACGGGGTACACTTATGACCCACGGCCATGATCCGGGCCGCTTATCATTCAATTATCTTCTCAATTGTGACACGCAAATGCAGGGTTGCAGCGGCGGCGATTTCAGTGCGGCTCAGATGTTTGTATCTCCGCTTGGCGCGCCGAAATACGGCAGCGACGGACCGTACACCGAAATGCAGGGCCAATGTATAAAAGAAAAGCCTGTTGCTTCGGCCATTTCGTACAAACTTCTTGGGAATGACCTCGGTCAATTCCCCAATTCGCCTACCCCGTCATTCGAAGATATTGCCTACGTCGTCGGAGTGCTTCATCAACCCGTTTCGGTAGACATTGCGGCTGATAATAACTGGGAGAACTATGCCTCGGGCGTGTACAACGATTGTTCGGATAATAACGTAAGCGACCTCAACCATATGGTCGTAATCGAAGGCTATAACTGCGAAACATCGGTCGATAAAAACGGCAATTGCGTATTTAACAAAAAGGGCAATCTGCCTGCGGGCGTTGGGACCTGGCTTATCCGCAACTCTTGGGGAACCGATTGGGGCGACAATGGTTACATCACGATGAAGGCCACGGACAGCAGCACGGGTGCACGGTGCGATGCCGTTGCAACCGACGCGCTGTTTTTTCAAGTTAAGTAGCCGTCATATCCGTTTACAGTGTCAAAAAATTTATCGGATTATCATATTGAGGCAGCCAATTTGACACGTCCAAATGTGCGGGATTGCCTACTGGGGCCAAATCGAAACTATACGGTAGGCACTGCGTTTGCACATTTAGTACTGTGATGGGCAATAAAAACCGTCTCAGTATGAGACATCATTTTAGGACTTACGCAATGCGAGCACTGATCGCCGCGTTGTTCACACTCAATACCGTACCGGCATCATCCGCGATACGTCCCTTGTTCATTAGTCCAATAGATGCACCGATACAACAGATCACTTTGCCAATTAAAATGGCGCTTCATTCATCCGCTCTAACACAACGCCGCCCGCTCAACGTTACCGAAGTCAATTTCGCGCTACCGCTAACGCCAATTCAGACCGAGGTCATTGACCACGACACAAAGGAACTCAATTTAGCTCTACTTCAGAAAGCCCAAAAAGCAGTGGATGCGCGACGCTTTAACCCGGCTAACTACGTGCCCTATCAAAGCCTCAACTCAACCGACGGCACAGCGCAAGTCACCTCTAAAATTCTGTCTAAAACTTTGCAGACAATTGCAAACCGAGAAATCGCTGACAATAGCTTACTCGATTTGCCGGTCATCAAATCAGCTAGCTATGTCAAAGCCGTAAGGGCAAAAAATTATAAAATTACGTATGGTATTCGCAACACTCTTGCCGAAACTGAACTGAAAATTCACAAGTCGATTTCAGCGACTTTGTCTTACAACATTGCCTCACCAGAAATGAACTTCGGGTTTCACTGGAGTTTTTAACTAACCAACCAAAATGACACTGTCGCTACTGGCCTATATCGCGGCGAAAATGCATCCCTGGCCAATGGATTTTATTTATATTCCGATAAGCCTGTTTTATTGCCGATTCGACTGTCGCCGCACGCGCCACCACATTCAGCACGCGGCCGCCGTTTGTAACGAATTGTTGGCCGCGCGCAGTCGCTATAAGCTTTGTCCCCGCATGTAAAATTTCGGTGTCAAAGTCCGCGGCGGTGGCCGACAGTTCGGGTGACTGCGAGAAAGGCGACAGACCAGAAATCTCAACTCCTTTTATGGGAGCGTCTGGGTAGCCTTCCGCCGCGATCACCACACAGGCCACACCCGCGTTACGCCACTTGAGTTTTGAAAGACTCCCGTCGGCAACCTGTTTAAATACTTCGGCCCAATCGCCATCAAGGAGTGGCAATATAGCCTGCGCCTCAGGATCGCCCCACCGCACATTGTACTCGAGCACCCTCGGTCCGCTTGGGGTCATCAGTACGCCAATAGATAAGATCCCCCGGTAAAATAAACCGCGCGGTGGTAAACCGCAAACGGACGGTTCAAC
>JAJYHS010000192.1 GCA_021784635.1 bacterium | reverse complement strand
GACTCGCCTCAGTGTTGAGGGAGCCGAGATTCGCGAAGACTTGTCTAAACGTCGCGCCAAATAAATTCCAGATTTAAATTATAGATTAGTACTAAAGCGTCCGCGAACAAATCCGAAAAGATATTAAGCGTAATGTTCGCGGAGGCATCATGAAGTTTGATGACAAAGTTATTAATATTCCCGACACCATGCCCATGTTACCCATTCGAGACGTTGTCATTTTCCCATATATGATATTCCCATTGTATGTGGGTCGCGAAAATTCAATTCGCGCCGTCGAAGAGGCATTGGCAAAAAATCGCCTGATCTTTTTGGTTTCACAAAAGGAAATTTCAGAAGAGAACCCAAGCGAAAATTCGATTTATCGCGTCGGCACGATTGCGATGATTTTGCGAATGAGAAAATTGCCGGACGGCAGAGTTAAAATATTCATCCAGGGCCTTTCAAAAGGCGAGATTAAATCCTATCTCAAAACTGAACCATTTTTTGAGGTTCGTTGTGAAAAGATTAGCGAAACCCCCCTACAGGGTTCAAATATCGAATTTGAAGCCATGATTCGAACGGCAAAAGAGCATCTCGAAAAAATCATTGCTCTTGGGCGTATGTTGTCACCCGATATTTTACTGGTGCTCGATGATGTTACAGACCCTGGCCGAATGGCCGATTTAATAGCGTCAAATTTAAACCTCAAAGTTAACGACGCGCAAAAGGTACTTGAGACATATGATCCAAAAAAACGTCTTCAGCTCGTCAATGACATACTGGTAAATGAGCTTGAAGTGCTTCAAATGCAGGCAAAAATTCGTAATCAAGCTAAAGACGAAATGACCAAATCCCAACGCGAATACTTTCTTCGCGAACAGATGCGCGCAATTAAAAATGAGCTGGGTGATGGCGACTCTAAGTCTGAAGAAATAGATGAATTGAGAGAAAAAATAAAAGCGAAGGGCATGCCCGAACTCATTGAAACGGAGTCGCTTAAACAGTTAAGTCGGCTTGAGCGCATGCATCCTGACGCAAGCGAAGCCTCGATGCTGCGTACGTATCTGGACTGGCTTATTGATTTGCCCTGGTCGCAATCATCAACAGATTTGCTTGATATTGAACGCTCCCGAAAGATTCTCGACGATGATCATTATGACCTTCACAAGGTCAAAGATCGTATCCTTGAGTTTTTAGCTGTAAGAAAATTAAAAGAAAAGGACATGCATGGCCCCATTTTATGCTTTGCTGGGCCTCCGGGGGTGGGCAAAACCTCTCTTGGTAAAAGCATCGCCAAAGCCATGGGGCGGGAATATTTCCGCCTATCCCTTGGGGGCGTGAAGGATGAAGCTGAGATTCGTGGTCATCGCCGAACCTACGTTGGTGCAATGCCCGGCAAGATCATCCAGGCGCTAAAAACGGTCAAAACCAATAATCCGGTTATAGTTCTTGATGAAATCGATAAACTCGGTAGCGACTTTAGAGGCGACCCCAGCGCGGCGATGCTTGAAGTGCTAGATCCAGAACAAAATTCTACTTTTCGCGACAATTATCTGAATGTTGATTTCGACTTGAGCAATGTTCTATTTATTGCAACGGCCAATGTTGTCGAAAATATTCCGGGCGCACTTCGGGATCGCATGGAGCTAATCAACATTTCGGGTTACACAGAAAACGACAAACTCATAATCGCGCGCAATCATATTATCGATAAGCAAATCCGGCAAAACGGGGTATCGAACGAAAACATTGAATTTACCGACGACGGCGTGCGCGCCATTATTTCGGGCTACACCCGTGAAGCGGGCGTTCGAAATCTTGAACGCGAGATCGGCTCAATTTGCCGCAAAGTTGCCAAACGCGTCGTGACTGGCGACACATCAAAAATTGTTGTCACGGGTGAAACGGTATCGCAACTTCTCGGCGCTCCGAGATTCTTGCGCGATGAGCGCTTAACAGATAGCCAAGTGGGTATTGTCACCGGCCTTGCCTGGACTCAAGTCGGCGGTGAAATTCTCTACGTTGAAGCGTTAAAAATGAAGGGAAAAGGTGGGCTTATTCTCACCGGCCAACTTGGCGACGTAATGAAGGAGTCAGCCAAAGCCGCGTGGTCCTATGCCCGCGCTCATGCCGAAGAGCTTGGGATAGATGAAGCGATATTTGAAGGAACAGAAATTCACGTGCACATCCCGGCTGGCGCGATCCCAAAAGACGGTCCCTCGGCCGGTATTACCCTTGCAACGGCAATTGTTAGCCTTTTAACTGACACTCCCGTACGAATGGATCTTGCCATGACCGGTGAGGTAACGCTGGCGGGACGCGTATTACCAATTGGCGGCGTACGTGAAAAAGCCTTGGCCGCGCTGAACCACGGGATTACGACAGTGATCTTACCACTTGCAAATCAAAAGGATCTTTCAGACATACCTGATCAATTTAAAGAGAAAATGAAATTTATTTTCGTCGAAAATGTTGATGAGGTATTGGCCGTAGCATTTGATCGCAAGGCGGAGCGAAAAGCTGTCGGAGCAAAACTTGCTAAAAAGGGTAAAGTCCCGAGAGCCGCGTCAGCTGCGTAGATTAATTTTCATCCGTGCGCAGCTCAAGAGGCGCATCGGATTCGAGCCATGAATCAATTGGTGCTGACTCGCGCCCATTCGATTTTAGCCTTTCGTTTTCGTTTTCAAGAATCTTAACCAGCGTCTTGAGATCACTGATTTCCTCTTTAAGGTCGGTGATTTGCTTTTCTTTCTCGTGGAGCACAGACACATATGCAACTTTTAATTCTTGAACCATGGTCTTTGCAGAATCGAGAAATGTTTCAGGAGGTCGAATTAATAAATTAGAGTCTAACTTCGCTGGTTCGGATTCGTTTACTCGTGTGTTTGCTGCAAGCGAGTTTAAATTTCTCTCCCGCACCGTTTGATCCATCACCCGCCCATACTTTTTTGGTGGATCTTCGGCAAGCCAATACTTACCACCTTCAAAACGATACTCAATTTCACCGGTGCGAATTCTCCTGCGTAGCGTTGACAGGCTAATATGATATCTCGCTGAGTAGTCATTTAGCGAGAGATAACCCTTAATTGCTGACAATTGAATACCCCATCTCTTGTTCACTCGTGTTTGACTACTCAAACTCTATCATAGGTTTTATTATTGTAAAGTGCCCGTGGCTAACGGTTTGACTAGCCAATTGGCTAGCCACATAATTTATACGCGAGGAGGCTTTAGCTACAATAAAGCTAACCTATAGGGATGCGTCTAAGTGATAAACAAAACGTCGCCTTGGTACTAAGCGGTGGGGGCATAAAGGCCGCCGCATTTCACATTGGTGTATGCATCGCACTACGCGAGCTTGGCTTTAAGTTTGCCGGTGGCAGCCCGGAGAACGTAACCAATGTCTACCCCGAAGATAAGCTCACTTTTAAATCTTACGTCGGCTCAAGTGCTGGCGCCGTCATCGCAACGTTTCTTGCTGCCGGTTACGATATCGATTCTCTAGTTGACGCGTTTTTGCGCGGCTCAGGCCACACGATTACTCCAAAACGAAATAAGCGCCGGGACCCGAGTCCAAGCTTTTTACGCCCGCTCACCCATCGCGATCTCTTTTCGCTTAACATCAGCTCTGGCTCGAGACTCTTTTCCACATTTTTTAAAAAAACTCCCGTCATCAGCGGCGGCCTAGAAGTCTTGCTGAAGCGCGGGTTTAAAGTA
>JAJYHS010000025.1 GCA_021784635.1 bacterium | reverse complement strand
TTTATTTATTGCTCGCCTCGTCGTTTGGCGCGGCCGACCTGCACATCCCGCGAAACATGCACTTACCGAGCGCCTCGAATAGCACCAACCTTGAAAATGGAATCGACGTGGTTGTGAATAACGGCCGTTATATGATTGAAGTGGGTCGGTCAAAGCGAATTGTGCCGGTCCAACAATTGATTGAAACATTACGCGAACAAAAACGTTCGAACCAGAAAAATTTCATTGTGGTAGAAGCCGACAAAAACACTGATTTTTCGCAAATTAACCCCGCTGTTTTAGCGGGCCTTGAGGCTGGTTTTAAACAAGTCCGGTTTGCCGTCATGCAGAAGGATGCGCCGTAATGCGATTTTTACAGTTGCGTCTTTTTTCTCTAGTACTTCTTGCCGCGGCCACGGCCGGTGTCGCTCCTGTGGCGCATGCCGAAACGGGGCGGATTAACGAAAGCACGATGACCATGGTTATCGACCGGCTTCAGAATGTGCTGTCTGACTTGCACAATCGCGCCGTTAAAGCTCGCGTTCTTGCGCGTGTCGGCGATTTACTTTCTGATCGTGCCCAACTTCGCGCTTTCAACGCCGTCAAAAATAACTGCAAAACGTGCCATGGCGCGCGCATCGACCGATTCAATGCAATCCACGACTATCTTGAAGCGCTAGCGCTCAGCCAGACAACAAAAAAAGCCCTCACACCGGATCGGGCCGCTCAGATCCTAACTCAAACTGCGTATCTTTATTCACTCGTGGGCGAACATGCAAAAGCAAAGGCGCTTTACACGCAAATCATCGAGCGACGAGGTGTTGCGTCGAGCGCCGAACTTATTGGTGAGGCGTACGCAGGCCGCGGCGAACTCTTCTTTGACGCGGGCGATTTCATTAAAGCGGAACACGATTATGAAAATGCCCTTCGCTACCCAATTCAAAATGCTAATTTCGTACAATATCATTTAGCTTGGTGCGAGTTTGACTTGGGGGACACCAATCAAGCTAAAAATCGTTTGATCGCGGTTTTACGCTCCCCGATAAACCCCCATGACCCGGTTTCGTTTCGGCACGATATGGCCCGTGATTTGGTGACATTTGTCGCGCGCGAGCCCATTACACTTGCCTCGATTAACGAACTCATGAGCGTCACCCCCAAAGGCGATCGCGCCGCCAATTTATTTTATTTAGGCCAAGAAGCAGCTCATTTCGGTAACCACGCCGGTTCGCTTTTGGTTTGGAATGTTTATGCGCGAACCGTTAAAGTGAGCGACGCCCATTCGCTTGCCATGCAAATGAGCACGGCTCAAGAACTGTGGGATGAAGGCCGTACCGCCGACTCACTTCGCGTTTATCAAATTTTTCTAAAGAATTTTGCAAGTCAAAATTGCTCCAAACTTGACAACTGCGACACCTTAAAAGCGCGTTCGCGCGAATATGTGGTGGAATGGTTAAAGCGCGACCGGCTTCACCCCAACCCCCGGTTATTGACCGCACTTCAAAGTTATACGCAGACTTTCGCAAACGACGCCGAGATGATCGAGTGGACGGGCCATATTGCCCGACACCTCAAGCAATACCTGGTTGCGACGCATGAATATCACCTTGCCGCCGACGCCGCCGCTTTGAAAATCGCCAACAGCAAAATCGATCCAAAAAAGAAACCGGAATTGCACAAAATTTTGCAGGATTCGCTTCTTGGCGAGATCGAATGTGCCGAAGCTACAAATAACACCGCGATACGTTCAACTGCGTATCAACATTATCTGCAGCTTTTACCGAACGGTCCCCAACAACTCGAAGTACGTTACCAAATTGCCTATCTTGAGTACAAAGCGGGGCACGACGCGCGTGCGGCCCAGGCTTTTTATGCTATTGCTAACAGCCCGACTAAATACTTCGCCGATCGCAAATGGCAGAAGCTCGCAGCACATCTGAGTATTCGGGCCAACGTTAACGCAGCTGTTATGCAAAACAAAAACGGCCAAGAAAATCAGGCTCTCAACCGGTTAAAGTCGATTCCGCTTGTGGGCGCTACTCCTGATGAACGCGTTCGCGTTTTTAGAAATGAAATCGTTTTAGCAAAAAAACTCAACGACGTTGCAACGGTTGCTGTTGCTTCGTATGGCCTTGACCAAACTCCAAAAATATCGCGAGAAACCCACCGTTTTGCTCTAGAAAACGAACTTTGGGCGGATGAAATGAAAATGGATTTTCATTCGGCGTTCTTTGCCGCGCTCAATCTTAACCGAATGGGTTTTCGAAGCAGCTCCGATTTACTTCGCCTAGCTCTTCTCGCTGAGTTATCCGGTCACCCGTCGTGGCCCTATTATGCCCAGTATCTCAGACAAGAGCGAAGCATCGTGCAAGCTAACTTGATCCGAGAAAAATTGGTGCATGAATCCCGAGACCCGTGGCATACGCTTGCCTATTATCGAAATGAGTTACGTCGAACTCCCGAAATTTATGGCGCTACAGTTTTAGAATGTTTCGCGCGCGACCCGGTTGTACGCTTTTTACCCTATTACTTACGGGACTGGTCGATCCGCCGCAGTTCACAATATGAAGCGCTGTTTCGCTACTACACTCTTGCGCAAAACCGCGACCTTGACTGGCGCTTAAGCCGCGACGGTCATCGCGTAACGCCTTATCGCATGCAACTTATTCGTCGCGCTTCGTGGTTGGCAAATGTTGCGGTCCAACACCACGATTTTATCCTCGAAATCGTCAATCTTAATCGTGTCGAGCACGCCTACCAAAATTTGGCGTACGACCTTAAGCGCACACCCACGCCGAGATATTTAAATTGGTACCACAAACGGCTCTACCGCCGGCTTTTAAATTATAAAATTGCCGCGTACGATCGAGATGCTCAGTCGATTCAACGGCAATTACAAAGTTTATGGGAAAACGGTGCCGGTCTCAATTCACTCACGAAACTTGCGCAATCTGATCTGGGTGTCAGACGGCGACTGGTCATCCGCGACCTCTATACGATTTTGCCGTTTGCTCCAAGTTCGCAAAAGTCGAAAATTGTTCAAGCCGTCGCTGATGCCGAAATCAACCCCAATTGGGATGAAATCGCGCGCGCCCGTGAAGCCGTTCGCAAAAATCCGTTTGATCTCAGCCGCATTGTTAAGCTGAAACAGCTGGAATCGCGTAGCGGAAATACATCGATGGTCGTATTTCTCGACGCGCGCCTAGCCCAGAACAAAACTTTCGGCGCCAATTTTGGAGGAGTGATCGAATGAAACACTCTATACCTGCTCTCATAACTTTATGTGTTGTTTGTAGTTCAAGCTCGATGGTTTTCGCCAGAAGCATCACCTATCAGCGCCCAACACGCTGGCATCAAACCCGCGTCGCACGCGAAATGCCACGACCCAGTTTGAGCACCAATTTTCGTTTCAATCCGGTCACCGTGCATGGCGAATACGAGAGTCCTGATGAGGGTATCGTGACGGTTGAAGACAATAAAACTCTTGGCGATCTGCTCAACTATAACACGAACTACAAAAGTCGCCTGGCGGAGGAGTGAAATGGCGCCTGCCAAAAAGAGAAATTTTGTCATTCAAGATGAAAACGGTTGTACGGTTCGCTACCTCAACTGGCCCGACGGAGCGTCTGATGCTCCCGTCATGGCCGTGTGGTTGCCACGCGCGCGTCGGGTCGAATTCGTTACCGATATTAAAAAATTCGAAGATGAAAAAGTACCGGT
>JAJYHS010000077.1 GCA_021784635.1 bacterium | reverse complement strand
ACTGTATCAGGTGCCTCGAGTTGCCAAAGCCCGCGGATTGGATTCCAATAAGGTGCTGGCTCTGGTGAAAAAATTCATCAAGCCGCGCCAGTGGCAAGTTTTGGGTGAACCGCGAGTGAATGTATTGGAGTTGAACTTAGCCCTTGATAAAATTAAACGCTGAAAAGATTTAAATGAGCCCAACTAGAGAAGACGGCCGGCCAGACCCGGACGCACTCCTTCAAGCTATCAGCGAAGAAGAACAGAAGGCGACTGTCTCGCCTCTGCGAATTTTTCTAGGTATGTCGGCTGGTGTCGGTAAGACCTATGCCATGCTTCGCGCCGCTCTTGAGCGAGCCCGCGATGGTGCGGATGTCGTCATCGGCGTCGTTGAAACGCACGGGCGCTCCGAGACAATGGCCCTTGCCGAATTATTGCCGCTCATTCCAAGAAAAGAAATCATGTACAAGGGCGTTGCGATAAAAGAAATGGATCTTGACGCCATTATTGCGCGCAAACCTCAGTTGGTACTTGTGGATGAACTCGCGCACACGAATGCGCCCGGTTCGCGCCATCAAAAACGATATCAAGATGTACTTGAACTTCTTGCCGCAGGTATTGAAGTTTATACGACTGTTAATGTTCAACACTTAGAAAGTCGCAAAGACCTTGTGGAACAAATCACGGGCGTTGCCATTCGTGAAACCGTTCCTGATTCGATTCTTGAGCGAGCGACGCAAATTGAACTGATCGATATTACGCCCGCGCAATTGTTGCGGCGGCTCAAAGAAGGCAAGGTTTACCTCGGCGAAAAGGCCGAACAGGCGGCTCGGCATTTTTTCAAACCCGATAGTCTTACAGCACTTCGTGAAATCGCTCTTCGCGTAACTGCTGAGCGGGTCGATCAAGAATTGCAACAGTTTCCGGACCTGCGCCAAACCTCGGGGCCCTGGCAGACCAATGAACGACTCATGGTCGCGGTTAGCCACAGCCCGTATTCTGAAAAGCTGATTCGAGCGACACGAAGACTCGCGTACAATTTAGAGGCTCCTTGGGTCGCAGTTCACATCGACGCCGGAATTACCTTGAGCGATGAAGATCAGGCGCAGTTGGTAAAAAATATCGAACTGGCGCGAGAATTGAATGCCGAAGTCATAACGACCACAGATACGGATGTCCCGACAGCACTTCGGCGAATAGCGCGGCAAAAAAACGTCACGCAGATCGTGGTGGGGCGACCGGCGAAAAGATGGGTTTGGGATGTGCTCGAAGGCGGTACCCTCCTCGATCGATTGGTGCGAGAAAGTGTCGAAGTCGACGTACACGTTATTCGTCAAGACGGAAAACCGAAATACCGGCCGCCGTTTTTAACGAAGATCGAACATTTCACGAAGCCAATCACGTACTGGAACATCTTTTTGTTTTTAGCAGGCCTTTCGATCACCTGTGGACTACTCAGTTCTCTCATTGGTTATTTGGCTGTCGGTTTTATATTTCTTCTCGGTGTTTTGGGGGTGGGGTTATTTTCGACGATCGGCCCGACACTTTTCGTTGCAGTTCTCAGCGCGTTTATCTGAGATTATTTTTTCATTCCGCCGAAGTTCGTGCTTACTATTAAAGAGCCGGCCGATGCGATATTAATTTTAATTTACCTTATTTCGGCGGTTGTAACCGGTTTTCTCACCAGCCGCATCCGTTCGCACGAACGTATTTTGCGTGAGCGCGAAGATCGCACGAATACGCTATTTGAAATTTCGCAAGATATCGCCGGTAGCCGCAACAAAGACGAATTTTTGTCAAAAATCAACGCGCGTGTCGGCCGCCTGCTTGATGGGGCGTGTTCGATCATTGTAGCGTCGGCTGACGGTCAATTGATGACGGACGAATTTAAGCCGTATTCGCCACAACCGCATTTGTCTGAAAAGGAACAAGCGGTCGCTTCGTGGGCGTTTAACTCTGGCCGAAAAGCGGGTTGGTCAACTGAAACGTTGTCTGAAGCAAAGGCACTTTATGTTCCGCTTAAAGCTCCGGACCGCAATGTTGGGGTTATTGTTTATCAACCAAAAAGCCGGCGAAAATTGAGTTTGGAGCAAGAAAACATGCTTCACTCGATCGCGACCCAACTTGCGATTTCGCTCGAGCGACACTTCTTTGAAAAACGTATTCGCGAAGCCGATCGTTTAAAGGAGTCTGAAAAAATACATCAAACGCTGTTGAGTTCTATTTCGCACGAAATGCGAACGCCGCTTACCGCAATTTTGGGTACGGCATCGGCGCTTGATGATGATGCGAATTCGAAAAATCCGTCGTACGTGCGTGAGCTGGCTCGCCAGCTTCTCGATTCGGGTTACCGTTTGAATCGTGTCATTGAGAATCTTTTGGACATGAGCCGGCTTGGCAGCGGAGCCATGGCGCTCGATCTTCAGTGGCAGGACCTTCACGACGTCGTTAGCGTCACGCTGAAAAAACTTGAAAAGAGTTTGAGTCAGCACAGTATAACAGTAAAGATGCCGGACGATTTACCGCTTGTGCGAATGGATTTTAAATTGATGGAGCACGCGCTCACAAACCTCTTATTGAATGCGGCGACATACAGCCCACCCGGTACGCCTATTTTGGTTTCTGCGCAACGAAAAGGCCAGATGGTTGATATTTCAGTTGAAGATAACGGCCCGGGAATTCCTGAAAATTTGCTCGGCAAAGTTTTTGAAAAATTCTTTCGCGCTCCGGGTACGCCACCTGGTGGAGTGGGTTTGGGGCTATCAATAGTTAAGAATATCGCCGAAATTCACAATGGCCGCGTTCGTGTGCATAATCGCCCTGAAGGCGGCGCTTGTTTTACAATTGAATTGCCGTTTACCGAAAAACCGTTGGACGTTGCAAGTCGTGAGCGCCCCGAAGACGCTCAATCGAAGGTATAAGTCATCCCCACCGTTCCAGTATATGTGTCAGGGTAAGGTTGGCCAGTTGAAACGTTTGTTCCGGGTGTGGTGGTCGCCGCAAAAGAAGGCGAAATAGTGAGACGCCGTGTGCAGTAAATGTCGTTGTTGAGGGTCCATGTGTTTGAAATACTGTTATCAAGGGCCGACTGACTTCGATCGAATTCAACTCCCAAGTCGAATCGGTTGAAATAATACATGGCGCTTGCAGTTTGCGCGTTTCGCACAATCTCACTGGCCAAATTTTTGAGTGTCGTTGAGGGTTTAATATGAAGACGAAGATTGCCGCTACCGATACCCTTTGGATTTCGGCTAAAAGCATGTACTTCGGCATAAAGGTAGAATTGCCAATTGCCGAGCGTATAATTGATAGCGCCCCCGATAGATTGGTCGATGATCACCGGGTTAGTTGTCTTTCCGGTAAGCGGATTATAAACGTCAAACCGGATGGCACCCGCTCCGGGCTTTAGCGTAAAAGACCAATTTCGATTAAGGTTGTAATTCAGCGGAACTTTTACCGTGTTCTCGGTTAGATCACCGTTGATCCCGTAAGAAGTGAGTGAGACGGCCACTGAAAAAGGTTTGCGCCAGTTTGTCCCGAGCGTCACACCATAGGTTTTGGTGGTCATCGAGGAGCCGGTTCCTGTAGATGTTGCCGATTCTGTTGAGGATTCGCCGTAAATGCCGAAATGAGTGTTGGAGCCAAAATACACATCGCCGCCGAGGTGCGCGTCCGTATCATGCTCGTTGTCGAGCGAGTAATTAAAATTAACGATTTCTGGAGATTT
>JAJYHS010000014.1 GCA_021784635.1 bacterium | reverse complement strand
TATTGAGGAGTGCGGCCATCCCTAACGTCGAGTCCGGGCTTACAATTGCCGGCAAGGCATGTGAAACGACTTCAAGAAATGAATACGAATTATTGAAATGTAAAACAATGCCAGGACGGCCTCTTTCATTTCTTGCCCCGGCTTCGGGTAACATTGAAATTCCGATGCCGCAGGGACCCGCCGCTCGAGCAATTATTTCCGCCGCTTTGTTGTCGGCATCGTAGATAATTGTATAGTTTTTTGCCACGAGCTGAGCGACAAGCCGTTCGTACTTCGTGGCTTCGGTGTCTGTTGGCGCACGATCGGACGAACCAACGAGAACCGAAACCAGTTTCGAGCGCGGCAACCTGTACACTTCTAATATTTGTTTGTAGTCTTCAAAAAATCCTTTATCTTCGGGTACAGCCAACCGCTCTTTCAAAGCCGGGATCAACGCCAACCGGTTTTTTTCTTTTAATTCTTCGATCGACCCCTCGAGTTTTTTTATTCTCAATTTGAGGTCAGCTATTTTCTTTTTGACTTCCGCGCGTTTTTTCGGTGAACGGGCTGCTGGTGATTTTTCGGCGAATTCGAGGTAAAAACCCCAAAAATCGTTTGCGTCGCTCGACTCAAGTTTGCTTTTTAATGACCTCACCTCGCGTTCCATTTCGCGAAGTCTTTCTATTGCTTCGACGAGTTGCGGGCTGCGGTATTCGGCAAGTTTAAAGGCCTGGGCTTTTTCACCTTTTAAGACACGGTCGCAAGGCTGCCCGTAGGCGCTAGATATCGCGAAGGTTGAAACCACAAAAGCGCATAAAAACAAGCGGCGCGAAATCATTGAGAACCTTTCAGTATCGCCTGACAGTCGCCAGCGGATCTATCATGTGGTTTAACAATAAGATCTTCGACGGCACGGCCGAGTTCCTCACCGATTGGGACAATGACGAGTTTGGAATTTTGTTTTACGACCGCATTTGATACGGGATACGAATCCGTCACAACCAGTTGATCAATAGATGCGCTATTGAGCGCTTTACCGCCGTCGCCCGCGAGGTGTGTAACGACCGCAATAACTTTAGTCGCCCCTGCTTTCTTCAAATAGTCAGCCACGTCCGCTAATGTGCCCCCGGTTGACGTTTCATCGTCTACAATAGCGACAACTTTGCCCGCCGGGCTCGGTCCGCTGAATCCGTAAAATTTTGTTTGAGCAGTGAGTGGATCGCGCTGTTTATTGGCGACAGCAACAGGCAACTTCAGCATGTCCGCATAAAGCGTGGCATCCTTTTGAAATCCCGTATCCGGTGAAACAATCATTTCAACACCGGCATTTCGCAAGTACGCGCACAATGTATTAAGGCCCAAAACATTAAAGCTCGGAATATCAAAAAAGCCCTGTGATTGCGGAGCGTGTGCCCGAGCAAACTCGATAGCTTCAGTGCCAACACTTTCAATTAAGTCGGCAATTAGACGGCCAATCACCGTTACACCTTTTTGATCCGCCTTATCCGATCGCGCCCACGGCAACGGCGTTACCCACGTTACGGCGGCTCCTTCTTTTGTCATCTGCGCAACTCGCGCCAAGGCGGCAAAAAAGGTTTCACTTTTGGGGATTACGACTGGTCTTACAAAAATAATTTGCGCGCCCTTTACCGCCCCCCGAGGGAGAGATTCTGGATCATAAACCGGCAAATTCAGAACACGCCCCATATCGCGAGCAATCGAATCGTGAGAGTCTTGAAGAATAAAACTGTGTGTCAGGTGATACCTGCCGGGCCAAACACGACGGATTCTAATGGTTCGCGGATGGTTCCCGTTTTCAACAAACTGGGTTGCACCCGCTACGCCGATAAGCGATTCCACCGGTAAGGCAAGCGAACCGTTTGCGGTCGTGACCCGTATTTTTGAAATCGAAGTATTAAGAAAAGCAACAATCTCTCGTGCACCGAGCGTTCTTGCCGTTCGAATCTTAATCAAAGCCTCCATAAACATTTGGGGCGTCATTTCATCTGGAATCAAAATCCCGACTCGTTTGCCAGTAAGATTGGTCTGCACGCGCACAAAAGTGTCGCCGTTAGAAAACTCTTGAGTTTTTTCTTCAATCATCCGGCAGCCGGGGTGTGACGTGCAGAATCGATTTGCAGCTTCTGAAAAATTACGTACAGAGAATAGTAATACGCTTCGATTGCGGGCGCTGGCGTAACCCGAGCCGACGAGCATAAGGGTCGTCATGCTCAAAAATGCAATTTTATTTAAACCCAACCCTTTCATCGTCCTCACCCTGCAGGTTTCAAAACGTCACTACACGTGGCTTCTAACACTTTACTTAACCGCTCATACGCCTTCGATCCGAGCGGACCGGATTTATGTTCGTTATTTAAAAAATATTCCCTCTTTGAGTTCCAAACTTCTTCGAAGGTGCGGCTGTTGTGGTAGAGATGCGCCAAGCCGCTTTCAAATTTCTCACGCTCGCTCACGGCCGCGCCATTAACCGTGTCTTCACTTGCAATTGGATAGTTCGCAAGTAAACGCTTGATTAGGCGGCGAAGATCGCGCGCGCTAATTTTGCCATTTTCAAATGCATGTACCGAACCCGCTAAAAACATGAGCGCAATTTGACCCGAATTTTTGTCAGTGCGGCCGTAAACATCCGATTTCATAAGAGACAAAATCTTCATTCCGTTTTCAGTCATCGGTTCGGCATCTTCACCAACAGGGCCAAGCTCTGAAATTATATCTTTGAACGATCTCTGCGCTTCAGCTATACGCTGTTCGGCAATTTCGTCGGCCGTTAGCATTCGAATGTCCGTTCGTTCGCGCGCGCGCCCCTCTGGGAACTCATACCCCAGTTCTCTAGCCGCTTTTTGCACTTCACTATAAAACTCTTTTGTCGAAACAATTCCTATGATGTCGTACAGACCACCTAAAATTGTTTGGCGTATTTCAACGCTGGACAGACCTCCAGGTGGAGCGAAAACGCGCCCGTCTTGCATGCGCTGAAGTTGAAGGAACGGGCCGTGCCACTCTGAGCTGTAAGCAAGTTGGGCGCCATCGATTTTCAAAATTCGATCAGGACCGGTTGGCTGAGCATTCGATGTTTTAATGTACTTTTCGATTTTTTTTACAGTTTCATAATTTTGCGATCCAATTATCGGGTAGTTCGAATTTTTTATGTCAATGACATTGACCTTCATCAAAAGGTTCGTGAGCGGCTTTTGTGTCCCTTGGTACGCACTATAAAACGCACCTACATATTGGCGGCTTTGGCTCGTAGGGCTGTAACTGGTCGCATCGATAATAATAAACGGCGGGTCTTGATCCACAGACTGAAGATGAAGTCCGTTAGTCGCCAAAAAATCGACCAGAAGATCGGGCGTGCTGTTAGCTAAAGACTGGCCACTTGCATTGAGCCGCACGACGCGATGGTTTTGCCCGTGAGCTCGGTAAAAGGCGTCGACCATATCGGCAATCAATGCGGAGTCGCGACCCAAAAACGCATACGTTCCGCCCGGGTAGGCCGCTTCAAGACTAGCAATAATTTTTGGCCCGTCAGCCTTGGTTACCGCCACGCCTTGCGTACGTTCACCGGCATTTCTAAAAGGATTTTTTTTCGGCCACGGCGTTAGGGCATTTTCGATTTCGGCAATGGTCGGCCGCGAAGGCATATTAAGCAATTCATTGATTTTTTCATCACGAGCCTTTTTAGCTAACTGGTCCTGAACTTGCGGTTCGCCCAC
>JAJYHS010000139.1 GCA_021784635.1 bacterium | reverse complement strand
CTTCGCCGATACCGAAGCTGCTACAATTAAACCGGCGATCAACATTGATAACGCCTTACCCATTTTCCCCACTGGTTATTCCCTCAACCTTTCAGTTTTAACGCTTTTCGCACCGTTATCTAAATATTTCGTATTTATATCACTTAACGCATTTCGAATGTCGTCCGCCGAATTCACCAAATATATCCTCGACAAAACCGATGCTGGTAACTTCGATTCTTTAAGATAGTTGGCAAGCGATCCGTAGAAATCGTTGGCCACAAAAATGATGCTTTGGCTCTTATTGAGGCCCGACGCGAAATTGACAAAAGCTGTCGCCAGTTCTTGAAGCGTCCCCTTACCGCCCGGCATGACCACGACAACGTTGTTCATATAGAGCAACAACGGGATACGCGTTCGATAGTCAGTCGTTGATAAGGTCAGGTTATGGACATCTTTCGCTGCCGATTTTTCACGCCATAGACTGCCACTCTCAAGCGGAATACCGATCGAAATGCCACCCGAGTTTATGGCGGCATCGTTGGCAATTCTCATAAACCCGTCCGCTCCACCAGTCGCAATGGCCAAACCGCTTTGCGCGATGGTTTTCGAGATGCTGTAAACCATCGAATCATATTTTGACTCTCGGGTGCTTGAACCGAAAACGACCGCGCCCCCGGGAGTTTTTTGGCGTAACGCCTCAACGGCTTCGGTCATTTCACGCTGATAATTCGAAATTTGTGAAAATTGGCGGCGATCTAATTTCGCGATAAATTGGCCGTCATTTAATCGAACCGGTTCCGTTTCTGCGAAGACAATTCCCGGCGTATCGCTATATTTTTCATAATCACTATATTTGCTATATTTTGATTTTTTACCGCGAAGACTTTCAATCGCTTCGTTGTTTGTTTTGAATTTTTGGATGCTAAGAAAGTTGTAATTGTCTCGAATCCCAAACGAGTAACCGTCAATGTTGTCAGTCCATTTGCGTAAGCCACCTAAGATGGGAAAATCAGAATTGTTGATAGTGCCGTCAATGTCCTTTTGAAGAAGCAATCCAAACCCGGTGACCGAGTCAGCCGTCATAATTCGATTGTTCGAATATGCAAACGCCTTCATTCTTAGGTACGGATTGGGTATCGATAAAATCTGGCTATTGTGGAGCATTGTTTCCGAACCGGCGGTCACTTCGCTCGTAATACCGACTCCACGGTCACCGACGGCTTCTGCGATAAGCGGCGCTGTCGGTACGTCGGCATCAAAAAAAACTATATAACCGTTCTTCGCCGCCGATCGAGCCAGCTCCACCGCTTCATTGGCATCGGCGTTGTTTGCGGCGCCCGTCAGAAGTGTCAGAGTTTTTGAAGTTCCGTCGCAGATAGCTTGCACCCAACGATAATTCAGCATTTCACGGAGGTAGCCGCTATTTGCGTTTTCATGTTTCAGTGCCGATATAAAATTGGCTTGAAGTTCGGCCGTCTGCTTTAACTCTCGTTCACGTTCCGCAATAAGCCGTTTTCGCTCGTTTTCTCTTTGTTTGGCGGCTATCTCTTCGTACTTTTCTTGAAGTTCGCTCAATGCGACTCCCTTCGGATAATCGCTCTCTTTTAGAAATCTGAAATTCCAGTCAGCGGTACGCACGAGACGCGGCTTACCGTCATCGTCGAAAAATGAAACCACGTAGTCAGGGTTAATTAATGAATCGTTTGCCCGGCCATAAACCAATGCGATCCGTTTCGACTTCGTCTTTATGCCTGAAACGGATGAGCCCGTAACCGGATCACGAAAGAACGAATTTGAACTCAATACAGCAGCAGCCACTGCATGTTCCGGCTTTAATCCCTCGGTTTTGCGAATCACGGTGTTGATTGCCAACAACTCCTTCGTCGGAGATTCAACTTTTGTCGACGGAATCGGCACTTCCGCGGCAGCTAGCGATTCTGTTTTATTTTCTAAAGCATTGAGTTTCGGCGATTCTCGTCGTAACAATACCGACGCCGCGACCAACGTCGAGTGGCCTTTGACTCGTGAAAATTCCGTTCCGTGTCTTTTAAAAGCAGAATCGTTGTAAAACTCTAATTCTTCTGGTTCAACCCAAGCGATTCGACGGCCATGAGTTGTCCATCCAGAAATTGCGACGGATGTTCCGCCTAACTTAAAATCATTGTTTTTAACCCCATAGACATAAATATCGTTCAACGGCGAAAGCACGACGTTACCGCTTAAGGCAATTGGCGAGGTCAATTTGGCGAGAGCGATCGGTTTCGTTTCGGCACTAACCTCAGCTATGTCCGTTGTGAGTGCTTTGATCGCTTTTTTGAAAGTCGGCTCTGTGGTATTTGTCCCACGCAGAATCAATTCGCAAACTGTAGACTTCTTTTCACTTTTCCCATTTTTCTTTGTGGCCGCGTGGGCCGAATTAAAACTGAACAATATCAACAATGAAACAAGCAAAAGGGCTTGAGAATTACAGTCGTGAGACTTGAGCTTTAGTGGCGCCCCCTTCATTGCCGACCCCTCACCTTCTTTGGAAGCTGTCGACTTACACGAAATGTCAAAATTTGGTCAAGAATTCAAAACATGAAGCGGTAATACCGTAAAAAACTTTCTCAAATTTATGAAATTAATACGGTGATGTTGAACTTTAATCGGAATTGTTCTAGCTGCGGCGAACTTGACTGGATTTTGATATTTTTGCGCAAAATGAAAAACTGCTTTTAATATCTCATCTGCAACTGCTATGTCTGTTTAACAGTGGTAAGACATTGTCGCCGCCGCGGATTAACAGATTGATTGCAACCCGGCGGCGATTTTTTCGCAAATTCGCGCCCTACCCAAAAAAATAACAAGCCAGAAAAGACCCAATAGGGGTTTGTTGGTTTGGCGTCCCCGGCAAGAATTGAACTTGCGGCCTGCAGTTTAGGAAACTGCTGCTCTATCCGGCTGAGCTACGGGGACAAACTCATAGACTCGTCAATGCCGCTCACGACGCTTCATCGTCATCCAACTCATCGTCGCCAATCGTGCCGAGTCGGTGCTTTTCGACTCGATAGCGCATGGATCGAAACGTGATACCGAGAAGTTTAGCCGCGCGTTTTTTCACCCCGTCAGCGGAATGAATCGCTTTGACAAGCAATTCCTTTTCAATCTGTCCTAGAATCTTGTCAAGATCCACGCCGTCCTCGGTGATTTGAATGTCGTGACTCGAAATCATTTTGTGCCCCGTCGGAGTGTTTACAAACGGAGGCAAACTTTCGGGCAAAATCGTGGCCCCCGCCTCAAGCGCAACCGTTCGTTCAATAATATTTTCGAGTTCGCGCACGTTGCCGGGGTAATCGTATTTTTTCAAAACGGCGAGCGCTTCGGCGCTGATACCTGAAATCGATTTGCCTAGCCGCTCGTTATATTTTTTTAGAAAATGTTGCGCCAGAACGGGAATGTCGTCCATACGCTCCCGCAATGCCGGCGCATGAATATTGATGACGTTTAGTCTGTAAAACAAGTCCTCACGGAATGTTTTTTCTTTTACCATTTCAGAAAGGTCGCGGTTTGTCGCGGCGATAATGCGTACGTCAACTTCGGTATCGTCGACGGCGCCCACGCGCCGAATGATTCGCTCTTGAATCACGCGCAGAAGTTTTACCTGCATCGACAGCGGCAGTTCTCCGACCTCGTCTAGAAAAATCGTCCCGCCATCCGCAGCTTCAAACAAACCTTCTTTATCGGCCACAGCTC
>JAJYHS010000061.1 GCA_021784635.1 bacterium | reverse complement strand
GTAAACAGGGCGTCGTCGGGCTCTCCGTATCGAGGGTCCCCCGGATCTAAAGACGGTTCATAAAGATTAAATTGCGCACGTACTTCAGAGTTAAATCGTTGAAGGCAATATTGATAGGTGTGACCTACCGTACACGCCAGATCTTTTTCTATAAGATATTTAAAAACCTCTAAACTTTTCTCCGCTTGTGCAAGGGGGTAAACATCATTCCCAAGGCGAATGTAGCCCGATAAATTTATCTGTTGGTAATGTGCAATTTGCCGGTCTATTGCAAGGGGCATTTCGGCGAAATTCAAATCATCTAAAAGTTCCGGCCATTGCTCAAGCGGCACTCTTTTTGTTGGTGTTAAATATGAATTTTCGCGAAGACTCATTGCGGTCAACGAGTCACGAAAGTTCGATTGCTGCAGTAAAAATTGCTTTAAATTGGCTGGCGAAGATTCATCGCGAATTTCGAATTTCATTTGATAGGGGGCGGTCTCTCCGCGACAAATCGGCGGTGCCGGCTTTGCAAGGCGGTTTAGCGGTGCCTGAGCCCAACTTTCGGATTGAAATTTTGAGCAACCAGAAAAAAATATAAACGAAGCTAAAATAAGAGCAAAATATACCGGTCTTTTGGCGAGTCGCTTTAGCCTTTTATTTATCACTAAAAAATCTTAGCGAGCGTCCATAGGCGGCAGCAAAGTCGCATTAGAAACTCTAGACCTTGGTCTAGTATATTTAAAGCTTTCGCACCTCTTGTTTGATCGCGCCAAATAGATTCTGACCATTTGAGTCGAGCATTTTGATTTCGACTCTGTCCCCGACCTTCATAAATGGCGTTTTTGACGAGCCTGCTTCGATTTTTTCGATCATTCGCCGCTCGGCGAGGCAACTTGAGCCAACAGTTGGGTCTTCATTTGAAACTGTACCACTTCCAATAATGGTGCCCGCACTGAGCATGCGTGTTTTAGCGGCGTGAGCTATAAGCTGGCCAAAGTGAAAATGCATCTCGCCGCCATTGGCTCGTCCAAAAAATTGGCCATTGAAATCCACAAGAAGTGGCAAATGAAGCCGACCCTGCCGCCAATTGTCACCCAGCTCCTCTGGCGTGAGCGCAAACGGTGCAAATGCCGACGACGGCTTACTTTGAAAAAAACCAAAACCCATCGCAAGCTCCTCAGGGATGAGCCCGCGCAACGAAACATCGTTCACTAACATCACAAGTACTATGTGTTTAAGAGCCTCATCGGCAGACACGCCCATCGGCACATCATCGGTTATGACGGCGATTTCGCCCTCAAAATCCGTACCGTATTTTTCATCAATTTGGGGGATTTCATCCGTCGGTGCAAGAAACGTGTCGCTCCCGCCCTGATACATAAGCGGAGTAGAGAAAAAATTCGGAGGAGTTTCAGCTCCTCGTGCCTGCCGAACAAGCTTTACATGATGTAAAAACGCCGAACCGTCCGCCCACTGAAACGCACGCGGAAGTGGCGAATGCAAATCGTGCTCGACAACCTTAAACTCGCCCGGCACTGATTTTTGGTTTAAGTCGGAATAAATCTGTTCAAGTTTTGGGCTCACCGTCGACCAGCGTTCAACGCTTTCTCGAAGTGTCGAGGGAGTGGCTCCGTCGGTCAAAACGTGCGGTTTGACGGCGCGGCTATTATCGCGGCTTACAACAACCAGTTCGCCATCCCGGCATATTGCGCTTTTCAAAGTTGCCAACTTCATGTTTAACGGTCTACCTCTATATCTTGAAGATACCTTGAAAGAATTGACCCGTAAAGCGCGAGGAATTTACCATGGCGTCTGAATTTGTGCTCTATAGTTATTACCGAAGTTCAGCCTCGTATCGTGTGCGCATCGCACTTAATCTAAAAAATATTAAATACGAATACCGGCCAGTGCATCTTTTAAATAATGGCGGCGAACAACACGGCCCCGAATACCGAAAGCTTAATCCGCTCAAACAAGTCCCCTGTCTCATTCATGCCGGCCACCCCATTGCGCAGTCGATGGCAATTTTCGACTATCTAGAGAACATCTCGCCGGAGCCACATTTATTCCCACTCGAACCCTTTGATCGGGCGGTAGTGACACAAATTTGTGAAATCGTTAATAGTGGGATTCAGCCGCTACAAAACGCCGCCGTCATGCAGGAGCTTGAAAAAACATACGGCTTTTCAGCCGAGCAGAAAAAAAATTGGATTAAAGAATGGAATCACCGTGGTCTTCGCGCCCTCGAAGATCTTTTAAAAATGACAGCTGGTGATTATGCCTTTGGTGACGACGTTACTGCGGCTGACTGCTTTATTGTTCCACAAATTTTTTCAGCTCGCCGATTCGGCGTTGAACTTGAAAACTATCCGACTGTGCTACAGGTTTACCATGCCGTCGAAGAGCTCGAGCCCTTTGTGCTCGCCCACCCCTCAAGACAGCCGGATTCGGAGTGAAGCGTACAGTAGGCGCACCGCCACTGTTAGAATTAAAACCGCAACACCCAAATGTATAACCTGAACAAGCGGCGGAATTTGTAATTCAATGTTCGCGACGCCCACGCCGATTTGAAGAATAATTAGCCCCAAAAGCCATTTTACGAGTCTTCGCATAACGAGATCGTCCACTCGCTTGAAAACGTAAATTGTGTAAATAATTATAATTGTTGCAAGCGTATAAGCCCCCAAGCGATGAATCACCTGCAGACCAATCAGTCCGTGAAGCGTTGGGATGAGGCTGCCTTCACAAAGCGGAAAATACGGGCAAACGAGCCCAGCGTAGTTTGAGGCAACAAGCCCACCTAATAAAATTTGCCCATATACGGCGGCAACCAAAACAATAGTGAATACTCGCGGATCCGTCTTCCTTGTTGTCGGGGTGGATTTGTTCGAATCCCTCAAAATATCACGCAGCGAAAGGTACGCCCAAAACGAAAGCTCAAAAAACGCTGTGCCCATTGCAAGATGGCTCGTCACAATGCCGTAATTCAACCGCAGTAGAACCGTTAACCCGCCTAAAATAATTTGTCCGACCAATAAAACGAGCGCAGCACTCACAATCCACTTCAGAGATTTCGGCATGGATTTATTTAGAATAATTTTGAAGTTTAGATAAACGGCCGCTAGTGAAATAAGCCCCGCCAATACCCGATGCAAGAATTCAAAATAAACTCGCGGCTGATAATGCGGAATTATTCTGCCAAGACAAAGCGGCCAATCCGGACACGACAAGCCGGCATTCATGGAGCGCACAAAGGCCCCAAGCAAAATTAAACAGAAAATCGTAACACAGAAATATTTGTAACCTTTTAGGTGTCTTTCATTCACCGCTAAAGCCCTTCAAAGCGCGCGGACAACTATGCTCCCCGACCGCCCATAAAATAGAAACACCAACGGTCAAACACGGGGGCACAAATGAAAACGAGCATACTGAGATTCGTCCACAAAAAAAATGGCAGCCATTTAATGTGACCTTCGGCCGCCGTTTCAGATGACTTTTGATACTTGAAAAATTCCCACAAAACTTTAACGGCAATCGGTATCACGATAAAAACCTGCAAGTAATGGGCTGGAACAAAAACCGGTGCCGATAGCGCAAGGGCGACATACGCAAACGTATAAAGACCAATATAATAAATTGTCCTCTCAACGCCGATTCTATTCGGTAAAACCGGAAAGCCCGCTTTGGCATAGTCGTCCTTGTACCGAACCGAAAGCGCCCAGAAATGGGGCATCTGCCA
>JAJYHS010000100.1 GCA_021784635.1 bacterium | reverse complement strand
TAAATAATGGCTAGCGCGCTTTACCTCCCTCCTCTTCTGATCCTCGCTTCCTTTTCTGCCAACGTCGAAGTGCCACTCGAAGGCACCGCTGGATGGGCCCAAAATTTGCCGACATGGCGAATTGAGAAACACTGGCTGCTTGATATATTTTTTGGCGGTCGCCCAATGACCGGATATCACGCTTGGGTTTTAAGTTTTGTTATTTTATTTTTTCACATTCCGTTTTTCTTTTTTCATCATTGGAGCCCGTGGCTTGAGGCCCGCGTGATCGGTGGATTTATTATATTTTGGATCGCCGAAGATTTTTTATGGTTTGTGATCAACCCCGGCTACGGCATTAAAAAGTTCAAAAAAAAATATATCCCCTGGCATCCGAAATGGTTTTTAATCGCGCCCATAGAATATTGGATTTTTTTACCAATCGGTTGCGCTTTAATATTATGCTCGAACATCCACGTTTTATTCAGCGTGGTGCACGCGGCCTAGCGATTAACGGTACTCATATTCGCGTACCGGTCCCCCGCCGTTTTTTGCCGCGGCATTATGCTATCGATTTCAGATTTCGACAGACGAACTTCAACAGCGCCTAGATTCTCTTCAATCCGGTTGCGCTTTTTCGTACCTGGTATTGGCACAATATCTTCACCTTGCGCGAGTACCCACGCTAAGGCGACCTGCGCAGGAGTGACATTTTTCTTCTTCGCAATTTCTTCGATATTTTTAACAATCCCAAGATTCTTATAAAAATTGTCGCTCTGAAAACGCGGATGGCTCCTGCGGCTATCATCAGCTGGCAGATCATCGGGCTTTTTAAATCGACCGGTGAGAAAACCACGACCTAGAGGGCTATAGGCAACATAACCGATACCCAGCTCGCGCACGGTAGGCAAAATTTCAGATTCGCAATCGCGTGTCCACAGTGAATATTCGGTTTGCAAAGCCGAGATCGGAAAAACCTTGTGCGCCCGGCGAATGCTTTCGGGCTTTGCTTCAGAGAGCCCGAGATACCGAACTTTACCTTGCTGTACAAGCTTCGCCATTGTTCCAACAGTTTCTTCGATCGGCACATTCGTATCGACTCGATGTTGGTAATAAAGATCGATATGGTCAACGCCAAGACGTTTCAACGAAGCTTCGCAAGCCTTGATTACGTATTCAGGTCGGCCGTTTACCCCCAAAAATTTACCGTCGGCTGAGCGTTCATTGCCGAATTTTGTCGCGAGAACGACTTTGTCGCGCTTACCTTTGATGGCCTTTCCGACCAGCTCTTCGTTTTTAAATGGCCCGTACATGTCGGCGGTATCGAGAAAATTAAGGCCCAGTTCAAGCGCGCGATGAATGGTGGCAATTGATTCTTTATCGTCACGGTCTGAATAAAAATCCGACATTCCCATGCAGCCAAGACCCATGCGAGATACCTTTAAACCTTGACTGCCAAGCGCGACGGATTTCATTTTTACCTCCTTAGTTTAAAAACCCTAAATAATTTTCAACTGCTCTAGAAAAAATCCGCCCGTCATGTTTTAAAGTCAACTCTACAGAGACGCCTCCTCGCCGTCGGTCAGGCGTCAAAACTGGGTGGGATATTTGGGGATGGGTAAAATGGGTAAAACAATCTTGCGTACGTTAGTGCTGTGCATATCAACTGCAATAACAGTGGCTATCCTTACCGGATGCGGCCGCCGCATGGCTTCGAAAGTCGCGCCCAAAAACATTGGCCAATCTTTTTCGGTCGTCCATCCTATAAAAAACCGCATGTTACTAGGGAGTAATCAACACGATTACATTTCAATAGACCGCGCGGCCTTGGGTAAAGAATTTCTTCTTCAAGGCGAACTGATAGATGAAATTCCCGTGGCTTGGGGCAACTCCATTAGGAGTCGAATTGTCACTTTCATTAAACGCAATGACAACGTGGATATGCTTGAATCCGATACGGGCAATTCGGTAACCACCGAATTACCGCAAAGTCTGTTGCTGGCGAGCTTTCCAATTAAAAGCTCTGATAAACATAAGATCGTCTTTGATTTTAATACGGGAATGTCGCGACTTTTTGTCGAATCGGACATGGCCATGTCCGATTTCGCCGGGTCAAAATATAACCAAAATCAAGAATTCCAAAGTGTCGGGATCAATAACAACTACATTGCCAGTGCACGCATTGAAGATACAAACACCGTACACCGACTAGTTATCAGACAAATTGCCCAACTCAGCGCCGGTGACAATAACGGTGTCTCAGTACCGGTCGAAGTGCGATATTATTTGTCGCCCTATCGTCCCGATCCGACTTATAAACCGTTTCAACATTTCGACAACTTCACGCATTACGGCTATTTTGAAGTTCAACCGCAAATGACGAGCGAAGGCGATTCCATCCAATACGCAGAACGGTGGAATCCACGCAAGTTGCCAATCGTTTACGCGATTTCGGCCAACACTCCACCGCAATTTTTGCAAGCGGTAAAAGACGGAGCACTCTATTGGAACCGCGTACTCGGTCGCCCCATCATTAAACTTGTCATGGCGCCAAAAGGCATTACAGCGCCCAACCCAGATTACAATATGATTCAGTGGGTGCCCTACAATACCGCGCCGATGTCGTACGCCGATATACAAGCGGCCCCGCGCACGGGTGAAATTCTTCACGCGCAGGTTTATATTACCAGCGCGTTTGTCGCGAACAGCATCGACAACGTCCGATATGATATTCTTCAGTTAATCGCTTCCAGTACTCATCCCCAGCACGTTTCAACTCCCACGGTTGGCCTTTCGGGGTTCATTAACAAACCACTATGCGATTATTATGGTACCGTCGGGTTGAAAGGCGCCATTACCTCGATGATTAAAACCGGCGCGAGCCCGACGATTATCGAGCAAGCCGCAGCCGATGAAATTCGCGTCACCGTCGCTCACGAGATTGGTCATACCCTGGGGCTTCGGCACAATTTTGCTGGTTCACTCGCGGCCAATTACACAATGTCGGAGCGCAATAATCTCATTCGGTCTTATCTCAAAACTGGCCGCACCCCTAAAGGTGTAATCATCACGAGCTCGGTGATGGATTACATGCGTGTCAGCGACGACTTTATGCTCGGCGACCAAATCGCTCATGGCATCGTTCTCAGTCATGATCGCGCCACTATTCGGTTCTTGTACGACGGAATTCGCCCGCAAAAATGGCCGCTTTATTGTACGGACTCAGCGCTAGGTCAACTTTACGACTGCAAGCAATTTGATGCGGGTTCATCAGAAGTCGCTTACATGGCTTACCACTCCCGCCAATTTTTAAAGTATTTGCCTAATTTTATAATTGAAACTTACATCGGCGCGAAAACCCCCTATAGAAATCAACTGACCACCCCTGTTAACGAAGTGGTGCTGCCAAATCCGAAGTCGCTCGCCCATTACGTTTTGGCGCCTCGACTCAGTCTCATGAAACAGTTTACTAAGGCGGCGGGGATCGTTTCCGTACAAAGGCAATTTGCGGCGGTCGGCGGATTCGACGCCAAAGCCATACAGTCGGCACAGGCAAAATACGTACTCAATCAAATCGAGCAAAATGGCGGGTTTAAAACTATTTTTGCATTTCTTCCTGACAATTTCACGCAGGTTGAAATGTCTCGCCTCAATGCTCTTCTGCAGGGCCGGTACCATCGCGGTATCGGATACAATAACCGGAATTTTGCATTTTCGCCTGCGGAGATGGCGACCATTGAAAACAACTCGAGGTTATTTTTTAAAG
>JAJYHS010000101.1 GCA_021784635.1 bacterium | reverse complement strand
CGCTCTTCTGACAAGGTCGATTCTATATCTTGCAAAACAACGCGAATTGACACGGACTGGTGGCCCTCTGCAACGCCAGTTCCCCGAAAGACATCAAACACCTCGACCTCTTGCAAAAGGGTCCCTGCAACCTTTTCAGTTTCGCGAACAATATCACCGGCAATCACCGAATCGCTTACCACTAACGAAAAATCTCGCTCAACTGACGGAAATTTCGAAATCGCCTTCACTTTAGTGCCGGCCTTCGATACGCGATGCAATAGTGCACCTAAATCTAACTCTGCAACAGCGGTATCGGAGCGAATTTTGTACCGGTCGCGAATTTGCGGGTGCAGACTCCCGAAAAACCCAATTGCCCGCCCAGCATAAAACAATTGAGCCGATTGCCCGGGGTGCAAAAACGCGGGAGTTGATCCCGAACGGACTTCGATCCGCCCGCCCAATGAATTTGCAAGTTCGACGAGAGCCGACTTCAAATCATACACCACAGGATGTGTCGATTTCTGCCACAAACCCTGACAGT
Source organism: bacterium (assembly GCA_021784635.1). Lineage (GTDB taxonomy): Bacteria > Bdellovibrionota > Bdellovibrionia > Bdellovibrionales > UBA1609 > RBG-16-40-8. The sequence continues at coordinate 3,238 of JAJYHS010000101.1, read as the reverse complement.
GGCCCCATGCAATTAGTGCCAACCGATGCGGTTCGTGAAATCCCGGCACCGGTAGATAATCCCCTTTATCGTCTGTGGGAGAATCCTCTTTTACAAACACGCGCCCTGCCTCAAAAAGCCGCCCGAAATGTACGCCACGATGTTCATTGTAGATTAGATTTTGCACCAACCCCGGCAGTAAGCTCATGCGCATCGCACTTGTTTCTTCGCTGAGCGGATTGCGTACCCGCACAACCTGCGCCGCACCAGTGGAGTCAACAAATTCAGACTGCCACTTTGGGCTCAAAAAGGCGTAATTTCGCGCTTCAAAAAAACCTTCGCGTACCAGTTGGTCACGAACTCGTTCTTCGCCGACATAGCTCGCGGCGTGATCAGTCGGACGCCCGCGCAAAACCGGAAATGTTTCGGGAATTTTATCGTAACCGTTCAACCGCCCGTACTCTTCAACAAGATCCATTTCGATTTCGAGATCAACGCGAAAGGAGGGTGGTACAATATTCACCTGCTCGCCCGTCACACGATCCCCGGCGCCGGCTTTAGGTTCATCTTTGACCGTGCAATGAAGACGCTTAACAACACGAACAAAATCCGCCATTTTCACTTCGTAACCCAAGCGCTCGCTCAGCTTTTGCTGACGAACCACAATACGCGGCTGTGGCGCCGGTTTCGGATAAACGTCGACATGGTCTGCGGAAGATTCACCGCCGGCTAATTCGCAAAGTAGCTCGCTGGCACGTGCCATCGCCTCAATGACGCCGTTGATGTCGACACCGCGAGCGAAACGATAGGCCGAATCGGTATCAACGGCCAAACGCCGGCTCGTACGTCTCACACCTTTCGGGTTAAAGTAAGCGGCTTCTAAAAATACGTCGCGTGTTGAATTGCTCACTCCAGAATTTACGCCGCCGATCACTCCCGCAAGCGCCACGGCCCGTTCGTTGTCACGAATGGTGAGTTCTTCGCCTGAAAGCGTAAGCTCAGTACCGTCAAAAGTCTTAAATTTCTCATTCGGTGTCGACCGCGCCACGGTAATTTTTTGCCCGCGCAATTGCGCCAAATCAAACGCATGGAGCGGCTGCCCGCGTTCAAGCATCACATAATTTGTCACATCGACAACGTTATTAACTGAGTTCACGCCAAGAGATTCGAGGCGTTGTTTGAGCCACGCCGGGCTCGGCCCAACCTTTACACCAAATATTGTTTGCCCACTGTAACGCGGGCAAAGTTCGCTATCGCGAACCTCGACGGCCACCTTGTTTTTCGCACCAGATTTACCGGCACCCGCTCGCACCGTATTTTTAGGTTTCGTAGAAACCGGCTTTAGCGGGCGGTCGAGAAGACACGAAATCTCACGCGCAAGACCCAAATGGCTGAGACAATCGGCCCGATTCGGCGTGATTGAAAGATCAAAAATCACGTCGTCAAGGCCTTGAAATTCCGCAAACGGCACACCGATCGGAGCGTCTTTTGGTAAAATCAAAATGCCTTCACTTTTTTCTTTAAAGCCGAGTTCAGACTCTGAACACAGCATGCCCTGACTTTCGATGCCGCGAATTTTTGAGATTTTGATCGCGAAATTTCCAGGCAAAACAGCGCCCGGGGTTGCGACCACCACCTTGTCGCCTTGTTTATGATTTTTGGCCCCGCAAACAATTTGCCGATGCGTTTTTTCACCCGTATCGACTTGGCAAAGAGTCAATTTATCGGCGTTGGGGTGCTTGCCGAGTTCTACGATATGACCAACGACAACGTGATGAAAAGATTCTGCCGGATCTTCGATCTGCTCAACTTCTAAACCCGCTTTTATGAGCCACTCCGCGAGTTCACGCGGCTTTGACATATAGTCGGCAATGTCGACAAATTCATTTATCCACTTGAGAGACAGTTTCATTTAATCCTCGTTCACTCCCGATCAAAATTGCCTTAAAAAACGCAAATCGTTTTCGCTAAAAAGCCGGATGTCGTCTATTGCATATTTAATGATTGCCATTCGCTCGATGCCAAAACCAAAGGCAAAACCTTGCCATTCTTCTGGGTCAAGCCCGCAATTAGCCAGCACTTTGGGATTCACCAACCCCGAACCGCCGATTTCAATCCAACCCGATTGTTTACATAAACGGCAACCGTTGCCACGGCAAATCGGGCACGAACAATCCACCTCAGCGGATGGCTCGGTAAACGGAAAAAAGCTCGGGCGAAATCGCTTTTTCAGACCCGGACCAAAAAACTCATCAACAAAATAAGAAATGGTGCCACGCAAATCAGCCATCGATACTTTTCGATCGATAAGCAGCCCTTCGATTTGATGAAAATGCGGCGCGTGCGAGGCATCACTGTCACAACGAAAAACCGACCCTGGAGCAAGTACGCGACGCGGTGGCTTTTCATTTTCCATCGTGCGTACCTGCACGGGGCTGGTGTGCGTGCGCAACACATGCCGGTCATCGATGTAAAACGTATCTTGTAAGTCGCGCGACGGATGATCTTCGGGAATATTCAGAGCTGTAAAATTATTGCGATCGGTTTCAATGAGCGGACCTTGCCTCACGCTGTAGCCGATACGGCCCAGAATTTCGACAATTTCGCGAATCACGATCGAAACGGGATGAGCCGCCCCAAGATCTAAATGCGGACCTGGCAAAGTGAGATCGAGACGTTCACGCGCAATTGCTGCGTTGATCTCGCTGGCTTTGAGCTCGTTTTCGCGCTGAGCATAGGCTACTTCAAGGCGCTTTTTTATGTCGTTGAACAATTGGCCTACGCCCGGCCGGTCGGCGGATCCGAGTTTGCCCAATTCACGCATGAGCAGCGAAAGAGACCCTTGTTTACCGAGATATTTAGTTTTCAGGTCGTACAATTCACGACTGCTGGGAGCTTTTGTGATTTCGGCCGCCGCTTGCGCTTCAATGTCTTGAGCCGATTGAACTATAGCGCTTTTGTCGGCGTTTTTATTGTCGTTTTTATCGTTGGACATCCTCGTATTGTGAATGATTTTATCGGTGAAAACAAGTACAACGAGATTATGAAACGTATCGACAGCCGCGCCAACTCGACATTTCAACGTCTTATATCACTGCTGAATTCCGCCGGTATAAACAAATATGGCGAGTTTTTGCTTTCGGGCCGAAGGCTTGTTCCAGAGTTTTGTGCACGGGTTCAAAAAAAGGCGAAAGCTATAATCGTCGCACCGAATATGTCGCTCAACGGGCTAGATCTCTCACCTGCGAATTCAACACCC
>JAJYHS010000040.1 GCA_021784635.1 bacterium | reverse complement strand
CTTGTAAACCTCGAACGGACTGTTCAACTATAAGCCGCTTAATTTCATCCTTCACTGACTGTGGAATCAAAATTGGCGCGACAACCCCCATACCGCCCGTATTGGGCCCCTGATTTTTATCTAAAAGTCGCTTGTGATCGCGACCGTACGGTAAAATCTCAAATTGAGACCCGTTTGTTAAAACAAGAACCGATAGCTCTTCTCCCGGCAAACATTCTTCAAGAAGTGCGCGCTGACCGCTTTTGCCTAAGATATGCCGTTCAAAAAGGTCGCGCCCGGCTGAAAACAATTCCTCTTCGGTACGGCAAATGAAAACACCTTTACCGGCAGCAAGCCCGTCAGCTTTCAGCACGTAGGGGGGCGAAAATTGCGAAACGGCGCGGCTCAACTCCTGCTGACTTGAAATGGTGACCGCCGGGGCCGTTGGTATGCCATATTCAATCATAAATTGTTTAGAGAAAATCTTGCTTGCCTCTAAAGCGGCGGCCTCGCGGCTTGGTCCAAAAACTGATATTCCATTTGCCCGTAATTGATCAGCCAACCCTTCGACCAGTTCCAACTCTGGACCAATTACTACGAGATCGACTTTTTCGTTATTTGCCCACTCCGCAAAACTTCGGTGATCTTTAACCGTATCTGGTGGTTTTATTGCGTCGAGAAAAATACCATCGCTGCCCGGCCAAGCGTAAATGCGGCTTACCAACGCAGAACGCCCAAGGGCTCTTACCAGAGCATGCTCACGCCCGCCTGAACCTACAACAACAGCTTTCATAGTGACTCCTGCATTTGGAGTAGCATATAATTTAATTCATGTCAGAGGTTGGATTTAAATTAACCGACAAGACGATTGTTTTGGCGGGGCCGTTCGGTTTACTCATGCAAAACCTCGCAACTCTGCTAGCCAATTGCGGTGCTGATGTCGCCCTTTTAACGGACGACCACAAATCGGCCCAACGCATTTGCCAAAATATTATGGACATGCGCGAAGTGAGCGAGATGTTCGGGCGGGCCGCCGCGATCGAAGCGAAGTTTCATGATGAAAATGCGATTGCTCAAAGCCTGAGCCGATCGGCAGAAGCATTCGGCGGAGCTGATATTTACATTGATACGCAATTGTTTGGGCTTAAAATTCCGTTTTTCGCCGATAAAAACGCCGGACCGGCCACGACCCGTACCGCCATCGAAGCGAGTTTTTTGGAGGCTTTTGAGACCCTGCGGACAATGACTCAAGCGGCGAGCGCATTTGTTAAAACGCGCACTCGCGGCCGAGTCCTTTATATTTTTAACGAGCTGGATGCGTTTGCGGCGAAAAAAGTGGAGTCGTCTGTCTTTGCGCAATTTAATGACTACGTGAAAAAGGTCGCACAAGAACTTTCGGCGAGCCAAACGGCGGTTAACGCACTGGCAATCGGAGTAAATGAAGAATATTTACTTTCGCGCTTTCCGAAACTCGCTTCGATTCAACGCGCGCACCAAGAGTTACAAAAAACACTCCCCCATGCGCGGCTTGTCGACTATGCCGACATTTCAAACATCGTCGCGTTTTTGGCCAGTCACTCCTCAAACGGAATCAGCGGCCAAATCTTGCACGTCAATCACGCGCTCGCTATTTAAACATAAGTTTTTACAGCCTCTTGTCGATCAAAATTTTCTCGGCGCGAGGCAACTCTTCGGGTGGGACATATAACCGCTCAATGCGGCGGATCTCGTCATATTTCTGAAAAATCTCTGTCGACTTTTCGATGGGATACGGTTTTGACAGCCGGTCGTATAAGTCGACCACGTAAATCGGAAAGTTTTTTTCAAAGCTGTTGCTGCCGTGATATTTCGATAATCGTATACTCGAAGATGCGAGAATAACTGAAATTCCAGCGTCTTCGAGAACCTTTTGAATGAGTTCAGGCCGCTCCGTTTTACCGGTAGAGTGTAACTCAAAAAGCACTTTATAAATTCGCCGCTCCGTAATGCGTTTTGCCCACTCGTTTTGCACCGAACGTAAATGTTGATAGAGCGCGTAGTCGGTGCAATCGATGTACTCTTCAATATCGGCCGGTAAATGAAAAGTACAATCTTTTGACGTTAGATAACGCATAAGGAGCTCTTCGTACATGATCGCCTTGTGGTGAAAATAAACCATAAGGTTCATATGATGACGAGCGAGTAAAAAATCATCGAACGCATAAAGCGCGCGGCGGTTAAGAGCTAAATACATTTCATTTTCAATTTGGCAATACGTAAGATTCGTAATAATCCACTCAAGTTCGATACGCCCATAATTAGTGCCGCAAAAATAAGCGTCGCGCTCGAGATAATCGAGGCGGTCGGCATCCAGTTCAGACGAGACGATTTGACTTAATATGGCGCGAAAATCGATGTCACCATCGCAAAAAAAATCGTCGGCGGCAGTGAGTCGCTTATCGATAAGGGCGGCTATACAAACGGGCGGAATGTCGCCGAAATTTTTTTGCAACACTTTGGTCAGCGATGAATCTGTAATGAATTTTATTGTGTAATCTTCGTGATTCGCTTGACGTTCGAAGTCGAGCGCTCCTTCGGGTAGCTGTAAGTCAGTGCGCAAATGACTATAAACATCGATCTTAAGGTCTGAAACTTTCGGCATCACTTCTTCGCTTGCGTGACTCAGCGGTCCGTGACCGATGTCGTGAAGTAAAACAGCAAGACGTAGGGCTTGGCGGAGCCTCACTCGTACCAAATCCGACGTAAATTTGTATTTACGAAAAATATTGTCAAAAATCAGCGAAGCAACGTGAGCGGCCCCGACGGAATGCAAAAAGCGATTGTGGGTCGCCCCGGGGAAGCTAAATTCCGAAAATCCCAACTGCTTAATTTGTCGAAGGCGTTGAAAGGCGACCGAGTCCAGTAGATTTGACTCGGCATCAGGGATCGCAATAGTGCCATGTATCGGGTCGCGAATTTCCATTTGTTTTTGAGTGTCCCAAAATGTGTGGTATATGTCACGCAGAGGGCCAATTGCAGGTTACGGGGTGCACGCAGGATGGGTACGTTATGAAACAATACCACGAATTAATGAAACGAATTCTTAGCGAAGGCTCGAAGCGTGAAGATCGCACCGGCACCGGCACGCTTAGTGTTTTTGGCCACCAAATGCGGTTTCAACTGCAAGAGGGTTTTCCGCTGGTGACAACAAAGAAAGTTCATCTTAAATCGATAATCTATGAACTCTTGTGGTTTTTGCGCGGTGACACGAATATCGGTTACTTGCGCGAAAACGGTGTGCACATTTGGGATGAATGGGCAGACGAACGCGGCGACTTGGGGCCGGTTTACGGCAAACAATGGCGATCATGGCAAGCTCCTGACGGCCATACCATTGATCAAATATCTACGGTTATCGACAATATTTGCAAAAATCCGTTTTCAAGGCGCCATCTCGTGGTCGCCTACAATCCCGCCGATGTAGGTCAAATGGCCTTGCCACCGTGTCATGCGTTCTTTCAATTTTTTGTTAGTGAGGGCCGGCTTTCATGCCAACTGTATCAACGTTCGGCCGACGTATTTTTAGGAGTGCCGTTTAACATCGCCAGTTACGCGCTTCTCACTATGATGGTGGCGCAAGTGACCGGTTACGCTCCAGGAGAATTCATTCACACTTTTGGCGACGCCCATCTTTATCTCAATCACTTAGAGCAAGCACGGCTGCAACTTACCCGTGAGCCACGGCCGCTGCCCAAAATGTGCTTAAATCCTGAACGCAAAAATATTTTTGATTTTAAACCTGAAGATATT
>JAJYHS010000067.1 GCA_021784635.1 bacterium | reverse complement strand
AAGTGCCAAAGTTCATTCATTATAAACCGCGCTCGGTCATTCTCACGAGTATCGAATTTGACCACGCCGATATTTACAAAGATCTCGCAGCAGTAAAAAACGCTTTTCACATGCTCATAGAGCGAATACCCCATGATGGGGTTTTGGTCGCGCGCGCGGATGATATGAATGTTCGCGAAGTATCACGTGCGGCAAAGTGTCCGGTGATTACTTTTGGCGTCGCTGGCCGCGCGCCAGCCGATTATGAAATTACAGAGCGGCAAATTCTTCATGGGCGAAACCAATTCGCTGTTCAACACCGTGGTAAAAAAATTGCGGATGTTGCGATTCGCTTGCCGGGTGAGCACAATGCGCTCAACGCGCTTGCGGTATTTGCGCTTGCGCACCATCTCGGCTGGAAGGTTCCCAATATTTTACAAGGGCTCGCGGATTTTCAAGGAGTAAAACGCCGTCAAGAAGTGATCGGCACTCCGTCGGGGATAACATTAATCGAAGATTTTGCACATCATCCTACGGCGGTTGCGGTGACGGTTGATGCCATTCGCGAAAAATATTTGAACGCTGGCCAATCGCAATCTGGCGTCGGTCCGGGGCGGCTGATTGCGCTTTTTGAACCGCGTTCCGCAACTTCGCGAAGACGCGTTTTTCAACGCGAATATGTGAGCGCATTTAAAAACGCAGATCTCATATTTATCGCGAAGGCTTACGATCAATCGAAAATTGCCGAAGGCGACCGTTTTTCAACGGCTGAATTGGTGCGCAATTTGCTGCACGAAGGTTATACCGCTTGCGAATTTGAAAATGTCGACGAAATTGTCGACGAAGTTAAAAGTGACGCGCGACCGGGCGATGTTGTGCTCATCATGAGTAACGGTGGATTCGGCGGCATCTACAAAAAACTGGCGGAGCGTTTGAAATGACGTTAAGGAGAAGTCGGTCATGACTCCGCTTATGCAGCAATATTGGCAAATTAAGAACGAATACTCCGATAAAATCTTGCTTTTTCGCATGGGCGATTTTTACGAAATGTTTTTTGATGACGCTAAAATTGCCGCTCCTATATTAAACATTGCCCTGACGGCGCGAAATAAAAAATCGGACGATGAAACGCCCATGTGTGGTGTGCCTCATCATTCGATCAGTGGACCGATCGGCAAACTGTTAGCGGCTGGTCTCAAAGTCGCGATTTGTGATCAGCTTGAAGATCCGGAAACAGCAAAAGGAATCGTCAAACGCGGGGTGACTCGCGTTTTGAGTCCCGGTATGGTTTACGATCCGCAAACGCTTGAAGAACTGAATGCCAATTACGTCGCGGCGTTTGACGAAACAACCGTGAGTTTTCTTGATGCGACAACCGGCGAAAGTTTTTATTTTCGCGGGAGCGGTACAGGCCGGCGCGGTATTTTTGATGGCGCATTTGAATTGTTTGCGCTTTTGCGGCCCAGTGAAATTCTTATTACTGCCGAGCAGGTGAGTGACAATCGCACGACCATCGATGAGCTCAAGACGGCCGGTGCGTGGACGCTGACGGTCGCTTCTTCGCGTCTAACTGAGCTTGATGAGCGATTTCGAAACGTCCCCGAAAGTGCCAAGCGCCTTTTGTATTATGCCGCTGAAATGCAAGGTTCGAGCGTTCTTGCAGCCGTGCGCGAGTTTGAGCGGCGTGCAATTAATGATCGCATGGTGGTTTCACAGAATGTGTTGCGGCACTTAGAAGTTTTTACGAGTCTTCGATTAGGTTCGCCATTGGCGCCGGCGGCTTACAGTTCACGTGGTTCTTCTCGGCAAGATGCGGGGACATTATTTGGCGCAATAAATCGCACGCGCACGTCCGCTGGGGCACGCACGTTAAAAAGATGGTTGCAGTTTCCGCTCGTAAGCAAAATTCAAATCGAGGAGCGGTTGAATCGAATCGAAGAGTGGGCTCAAAAGCCGCACGATCTCAAAATTTTACGAGAACGGCTTGGCAAAATGGGCGACATTGAACGGCGGATCGCAAAGATTTCGTACGCCAATTGCCATCCCCGCGATTTGCTTAGTCTCGCAGAAAGTTTAGATGTTGGCATTTCGGTCGCGCCCTTTTGCCAGACATTCAGCGTGTCTGAGCTTAACGAAGTTGAAAACTCGGTGTTATTGATTCGGCGGCATCTGAACGACGAACCTCCCGCACAGTTAAAAACTGGCGGATACATTCAGCGGAACGTAAACGACGAACTCGATCGGCTAATTGAACTGAGCGAAAATAGTCAGAAATTGCTCGTTGAACTCGAAACCCGAGAGCGTGAGACGACCGGGATTACAAGTCTTAAGGTCCGCTACAATAATGTATTCGGCTATTACATCGAAGTGACGAAGACACATCTTGATAAAATTCCCGACCACTATAAGCGTAAACAAACCCTAGCTAATGCGGAACGGTTTATAACGCAAGAGCTGCAGGAGCTTGAAGAGCGCATTCTTTCGAGCCGTGAAAAGCGCGTCCGACTTGAAGAAGAAATTTTTCAAAGTTTACGTACTGCGGTTTTGCGGAGCGGGCAGTTTCTTTTATCAGCCGCGCAAAAGTGGAGCGATCTCGATGTCATTTCGTCGCTTGCGTGGCTTGCGTTGGAACAGAAATATACGCGGCCCATTCTAAAAGAGCAGGTTCAAGATTCACCCGGTCTAAACGCAATTGTTTTGCGTGGCTCTCGGCACCCCGTGGTGGAACAAGAAGTGGAACGCGCATTCGTGCCCAACGATTTGTCGCTTTCCCGTGGTGAGTGTCTTTTGCTGACAGGCCCGAATATGGCCGGTAAAAGCACCCTCATGCGCCAAATTGCCGTGACAGTATTAATGGCGCAGGTCGGATCGTTCGTGCCGGCCAGTTATGCCGAGTTACCTCTTTTTCATCAGATTTTCACCCGCATCGGAGCCAGTGACTCGCTCTCTGAAGGGCTCTCAACTTTTATGGTCGAGATGCAAGAAACAGCCGAAATGCTTAAAATGAGTGGGCCTGATACGCTCGTGATTTTGGACGAAGTGGGGCGTGGCACGTCGACTTATGACGGTATGAGTTTGGCCCAGTCGATACTTGAGCATTTGGTGCGCGTCGCCGGCTGTACCACACTTTTTGCAACTCATTATCACGAATTGACGATCCTCGCGTCTGAATATGCACAGGTTCGCAATATGCACATGGCCATACATGAACAAAGGGGAGAGATACAATTTCTGTATACTTTGCGCGCCGGCCCGGCGAGTAAATCGTACGGGTTGCACGTGGCGCGATTAGCCGGATTGCCCGAATCGGTCATTCAGCGAGCCGAAAAACTCCTGAAAAATCATGAAGCGAATGTGGCTGAAAACAGCGGTGCCCTTCGTCGTCGCGATCAAGACTTACCGCTTTTACAATGGCAGCAAAATCTTTCTTAACCCAGATTGATATCGAATGGGCTCTCAAAAAATTGCGTCCGGCGCATGCGATTTCAATTCGTTCGACCGATCCAAATTTCGATTTAGACAAGGTTTTAGAAACACCGGCCGTCGTTTCAGATTTAATTGGGCAAAAACTCGAAGATAAATTGGCGGAACATCCGCGATGGAGTGAATCGATTCCGCTTCGCCTTGGTTCGTGGGCGCGCGGCGAGTTATGTTCAAAGTCGGATATCGACATTTTGTTTTTAGGACCCGAAGAGGCCGTCGGCGAAGTGGTTGCCGATTTGCAACGGACAGGGTTTAAAATTCGCGCGCGGGTGCCTCAAGACCGATCGGATTGGACGGTGGGAGTCGACAGTTTTGACGTTCTTTCGC
>JAJYHS010000019.1 GCA_021784635.1 bacterium | reverse complement strand
CATCAGTTTCATTTTGCGTTTGTCGGTTCGACCGTCATTTTATATGGCCGCCGATCATTTAGCCGCCAATTTAATCCGCGACCCCAAAAATTTGGCAACCGCACTTTGGAAGCTCGACTCCTATGCGACGACTTCCCCCATGCCGGCCCCACTGTCAGCCGCACATGTTTTTATTGTTAGCCCGTTAACCATGACTCGCTGGACCCGGCAATTCGCGACTCAACCGCAAACCGCACGGCGAATTCAACGCTTAATTGGGTATTATCCGGTTTAACTCAACGAACGGCTCGTTTACGAATGCGTCAATCCGTGTTGCCATAGTAACATGAGGTATGTGCTACTTTTTCTGACGAGCGGCGGGCTCATCGCGGCTTTTGCCGGTTGTTCGCTCATCGAACGGAACCCAGCCAGCGTAAACACCGTACAGTACTACACGAGCGAACCGCAACGCGCGCCTATTTATTTTGACGAGCCGACAGATGAACCAGCCAAACGCACAAACAAAAATCGCGAAAGTCCGGTATCTGACGACGGCACATACGACGTCGTGGTTATAGGTGGCCAATTGGCGGGATGGTCCGCAACATATGGGCTTGCCCGTCATCATCTCCACGTTCTCGATCTCGTTTCGAGCGACGATGAATTGGTCGGCCAACTCCACGCGATCGCCATCGCCGACGGCGAAGCGATTATCGATCGGCCGCCGAGCATATCCGCTCACGATCGCGAAATTTCAGAGGTATTCCGCCGGTTTTTCAACCCGTACAATAAAAAGATTCCGCAGGTGGGCGAGGTAACAAAAAATCACGCAGGCCGTGCACCAGGGGCGATCAACTCCCCTTACATCGAACCGGTCGATGCTTACTATTTTCACGGCGTGTTTTATAATCACATGTGGGATGACAACACACTAAAAAAACTCCCGCCGGATTTTGCGGTTTTTAAACGAGAACTTTACAAGGAGTTTAAAGGCCGAATGGTTGGGACTGTTCCGCTTGAAACCAGCGCTCAACGCCATTATCACCTCGATCTCGACCAAATGAATGCGGCGAAATGGATCGAATCCATGCCCGAAGATCTACGCGAGCGCAGCGATCAAAAATCGCAAAAGATATACATGCGCTACCATGACAAAAATTTTGTGAGCGCGCACGCAGGGCCGCCGATGAAAAATGTATTAACCTATGCCAATCTTGTTTGCCTTACTCGCGCCGGTACGGAGTGCCGTAATCTTTCGGCGTTGTACGTTGCCAAAATCATGTTGAACGTAACTCATATGGTGCGTCCTCTTACTCACGCCGCAAAGGATCTACACCGGTTGCGAAGGCACCTTGACGACAACTCTTATGTTACATTTCGCCGCCTCACACGCCTGACAAGTATTATGTCGCCGAAAACAAACGATATAACAATTGACTACACGCTCGATGGCCGACCCCACGAAGTTCACGCGCATGCCGTGATTTGGGCCATGAGTTTACAATCGGCGCCCGGCAAAATAGAAGGCTTTGCAACCGCAAAAGCCTATTCGATTCGTAAACAAGTTCAGTTGATACGGGATATGAACTATGCCCCAATCATGCGCTATAACATTGTCCTTAACGGCCGGCCGTTCTTCTCGAGTTATCAAATATGGTGGGATAACAACGGACCAACTTCGAAATCCGCTGCGTCGGCTCCGACCCCTACCAGTTTTTTACTCCCAGAGTTTTTTAACGACCTGGCTACCGACTCCACCGAGACCATAACTCTTTTGGAGCCATTGCCAATCAACATGTCACCGCAAATTTTGTATCACCGCTCAAAGTTGGCACCAAAAACGGTCGCGTCGCTTGCTCGCCACGCCGTTGCCAATTGGGCGAAAACGTTTCAATCGTTATTTTACAGTTTACACGCCCAGGATTCTGAAAGCTTAAGGTCAGGCGCCATAGACTTACAATCCGTTCATGTTTCGCGAATGCCGGCAAGTGTACCCATTGTAGGGCCCGGGCACTTTATTTACGACGCTCGATTTTTGGCCCGACCGTTCGGCCACGTTTATTTTGCAAGTCCTGATATCGGCATCCCGACATTTGAAGAAGCTGTGTTCCGCGCTCACTGCGCAGTTCGTCACGTGTTGTTACAGTTGCAACCAAAAGACTTTTCGTTGACGCGTCCTTCGCGCTGCCCTAATGATTAAAAATATATGGAGACACCTGCAACTCAAAAACTTGAGGCCACGTTTTCAACGCTTGTTATTTCGATTGCTTCATCTGCCGTTGTGAGCCTCGGAATAGAAAAAAATCCACAAACGAATCAATTTGAAAAAAATTTGGATCTCGCGCAATACAGCATTGATCTTCTGGTCATGCTTAGAGATAAAACAAGAAGCAATTTATCTGACTCCGAAAAAAATTATCTTGATGCGATTATCCAGGATTTGCAGCTGAAGTTCGTACAAAGCAAATAACTTGTCTGGCGCAAAATAAATTACCTAAAATACCGAGGTATTATGAGACGAAATAAAGTTAAATCAGAAATGTCCTTTTTTGAAAAGCACGCCCGTGCTTTTATGACCGGATTCATCGTCGCTATTTTTGCACTTGGCGCGATCACTACAGATTTAATATTCACGCGTCAGCAATTGTCGGCTGAAGAAGCTCCTGAACTCCATCTTGGGGCCCCCATGCCAGAAAATTTATTTGTTCAGCTGGCCAATGTGATCAACCCGTCCGTCGTGAACATTTCTTCAACTTACATCCCCAAAGCCCAGTACGAACAGTTTCCGATGCCCTACAACGATCCGTTTTTTCAGATGTTTCAACAGATGTTTCCGCAGCAGTATGTTCAACCCCAGCCCGTCGTTTCGCTGGGCTCTGGATTTATTATCCGCTCCGACGGTTTAATTTTGACTAACAACCACGTTGTTAAAAACGCGACGATTATCAAGGTTCAACTCTCAGAAAAAAGCAAAAAATTCTACACGGCGAAATTGATTGGCCACGATGCGCGTGCCGATCTCGCCGTTATTAAAATCAATGCCGGTAGGCCGTTGCCGGCTGTTGTATTTGGCCAAAGTTCAAAATTGCAGGTCGGCGACTGGGTCGCGGCATTTGGTAACCCGCTCGGTTTGGGCCACACCATGACCAAAGGGATTATTTCGGCAACCGGACGCGAAATTCAAAACCTCAATCAATTTCCGTTTCTACAAACCGACGCAACTATTAACCCAGGTAACTCGGGCGGGCCGCTCGTCAACACTCTCGGCGAAGTCGTCGGGGTAAATACAGCAATTGCAGCAGATGCCCCCGGCGGAGCCATCGGGTTTGCTATCCCGATTGACTTGGCAAAACCAATCATTGCTAAACTCGAGCGCGGCGAAATCATCCATCATCCTTATTTGGGCGTCTATTTGCAGCAATTAAACTATGGTGAAGCCCAATATTTGGGCTTGAGTGACGCTCATGGCGCATTTATCTCAGGGGTGATGCAAAACTCACCTGCGCAAAGAGCGGGCATTCGAAACGGTGATTTCATCATTCGATTTGACGGTAAAAAGATTACTGATGCCGCTTCACTTCAGCGATATATTGAAGATGCTACCCCCGGCAAAACTTATCCGATCGAGGTTTTGCGAAATAGACGAAAAATTATTTTGCACGTGACTCTCGTCGATAACCCCGATCAAGAACAACATTATGAGACCCCACCTGAAGCCGAAGGCGGGCGTTTGGCGCCATTTGGGCTTGGATTTTCAGTGTTGAATTACTCAGAAGATCTAGCCCATAAATTTGGCTTGCCCAAATTAGAGCGACG
>JAJYHS010000184.1 GCA_021784635.1 bacterium | reverse complement strand
AAAAAGGCGCCGGTATCCGAGTCTGAGATCATCGAATATTGCCGAAAAAATTTGGTCGCGTATAAAGTACCAAAATATATTGAATTTAGAAGCGAATTGCCCAAATCGAATGTCGGTAAAATTTTAAGACGCGCATTGCGCGAAGGTTAAATAATGGCGGATCGGCAAATCGATACAGAGTCGAGAAGCGAACAAACCACTCGCAACAAGGCGCTCGCGATAAACAAATCCGCTAATTTTTACGGAACATTTGCCGAGATCGGAGCGGGACAAGAAGTCGCGCGACATTTTTTTCAAGCGGGTCTTGCATCACAAACAATTGCAAAATCGATGTCAGCCTACGACAAATCGTTCAGCGATTCGATTTACGGTAAAGGCAGCCGGTTTGTGAGCGAAGAACGACTTCTAAAAATGCTGTCGCATGAATATGAACTGCTTGAAGAACGTTTGCCTGAACGGTGTGACAACACTTGTTTTTTTGTTTTTGCCAACACCGTCGCAACATCATCTCATGAAGAACAGCCGAAATGTCACGGCTGGATGGGCATTCGATTTCAAGAGCGCCCAGGCGGCCCCACAAACGACATCGTTTTACATGTACACATGCGCGATCGACTGCGCCTGCAACAACAAGAAGCACTCGGTATTTTGGGAGTGAATTTAATCTACGCTGTCCGGCACTTCATTGCCACAGCAGGAACGGAGCTCGTTAGTTCTCTTCTCGATAATCTCAGCACCGATCGGATTGAAATAAATTTTATTCGGTTCAGCGGCCCCGATGTTGAACACATCGACAACCGCCTTATGTGTTTGGAGCTAGTCCGGCAAGATCTGACGCGTATGACGCTTTTTAGTCCAAAAGGCGACGTTCTCGCAATGGAAGACGCACTTTACAAAAAGCCCGTGCTGATTCAGCGCGGAACGTTTCGCCCCGTGACGCTCACAAATGAAAAAATACTTAAAAACGGTCTTACGCAAGTCGAACGCGATTTTCAAGTCAACCGTCGCGATCTCGTTGTCATGATGGAGCTCACGATGTCGCAATTGCAGCGTGGTGACGCCAACGCAAATGCCGTCGACAAAAAAGATTTTCTCGACCGCGTGGACACTTTGTGCGCACTCGGACATCATGTGTTGATTTCGAATTTTCCGTTGTTTGCGCAACTTCATCGAGAAATGCGGCGGCTCACAGATAATATCATTGGCCTGGTGATCGGCGCGATCACGCTTGACGGTCTTTTTGACGAGCATTACTACGCAAATTACTCCGGCGGAATTCTCGCCGCATTCGGCGATCTCTTTGACGATAAAACGCGCATGTTTATTTATCCGTATAAAACGGAAGATACTTGCTTAACAGCCGCCACATTTGTACCCAAACCGCATCTCGTGCACTTGTACCAACATCTCGTTGAAAATCACCTGATCGCGGATATGCAAAATTGCGACGAAGTGGATACAAGCCTGCAATCTGAAGTTGTGCGAAAATTATTGTCGGCGGGTAACCCGAAGTGGGAAGAACTGGTCCCGTCTGAAGTCCGGGATTTAATCAAAAAGCGCAAACTTTTTGGCTACACTGGCCGATAAATGCGACATGAAACGTTACTATATTCTCGCAGCAATATCAGCGCTGTTTGCGTTGAACTGTTTTTTGTTGAATGCGCCGGCTTTTGGTCGAGTGTTGAACGACGGAAGTTCGAACCTCACTTCAGCTCTTTGTCTTGTTAAAAGAGCCGTACCTGTTGAAATCGAAAACCCGAACCTGACTGCCGCTCAACATTATATATCGAATGGCGTTGAATATCCGGGTACTGTCGTAACTTGTTCGCGCGACAACTTCACCGAAAGCCCTGGGTACCTCAAAGTTAAAGGTTTTGATACTCCCGGCGGTTTTGCTTTGATCAAAGTCACCCCCAATACCGAGTCTCAATATTTGCAGCCAGTAAATGACATCTCGACTCATCACTTTGGCCAACCTATAGAAGTTTATTCCGGATATCGAAATGTCGTCTTTCACGTTTATAAATCTCCCGGGCTCATTGATACCAAAAACTACAAAAATTGCCGAAACCACCCTGCCGGATCGGTCGCATGCTTAAGTGCGGGTTACACCAAACGCCATAAACCTGAAATTTCAATGGGCCGCACGCCAGTAAAGCTGTTTACGCGTGGGGGCGTTCAAGACTCCTGCCTTCATAGTCGCGAGCTTAATCAAAACCACGGCGAATGGTTTAACCACGTTGATGTGGTTCCGCTTGCGCGTCTGCCTCAATATTTACACGGGGACAGGCACGGTATCATTTCCGGTTATCTCGATTCGTACGAACTCAGTCCGACGCCGCTGGCCTACCGGCCAAGATTTCGCGCCAAGTCCACAAGTGCAACTGCAGCAACTATTACTTGTTGCCAGACGGATCGCACACCCGCTTCTGATTTTTTCAGCGGCTCCATTCAGCGGGTAGAAAAATTGGCCAAGAATTATTTTGGTAATGGAAGTCATTCGAAAATTTTGAATATCGAAGCCTATTTTGAACAACACCATTGTTCGGATATCAAATGGTGGCAACTCAGCAGCCGCAACCCTGTGAAGAGTTTCGAAAGCCGGTACCTCGGTGAATTACTTGCCATCGCAAAACGTCGACCCAAATATAATTATATTTCGGTAGCGGATATAAAACGAAAACCTGATAGCGTACCAAGTCCGTTACCCACCAAACCTAACAAACTTACAGAAATTCGCGTTATCGCCCAAACACTTTATGGTGAAGCGAGCAGTTGTTATCATGTGAATACCGCAAAAACGGATTCCCAAAACTATTATGCAATTGCGCGGATGATTTTAGACAGCTACACCACCTGCAAGACAGAACGCGAACCGTATTGCGGATTTACTGGAACCGGCAAAAACAGACAAGTGGTCGATAACAACATAACGAGCGTGATTACATGTGATCGGTACCATACGTGGTGCCTCAGTAACCCTTTGGAACGGAAAAACTTTGAACGAACGCTCTGCGTTTCGTCTAAAAGGGCACCTGATATGCCGGCGTGGAATGCCGCCGTTCAAGTGGCAACGGAAATGATCGAGCATCGGGCTCAATTTTTAAAAGACTCCGCTAAATACAGTCATCGCTATTTTTACTATGCTCCGGATTCGCCGTTCCCCCGATTTTGCAACCACAACATCGGGCCCCGAGTCGGAGACGGCCGATGCGTCCAATATTGTACGCCGGACCGGCTCCCGTCTTCGACTTGATGACTGAAGATCAAACGAGCGCGCGGGGAAATTTCATTCGCGGGCAAGAAGCATCCCCGCCAAAATTTGAAAGCACTGGGCGTTGGAGCCTTCGCTTAGCGCTCCAGCAGGCGACTTGTTCCACGCCATAACATCAAAATGGAGCCACGACGTATCGCGAACGAATTTTTGCAAAAAAAGTGCGGCCGTGATCGCACCGCCAAATCCACTGTCGGAACAGTTTCTGAAATCGGCATATTCCGAATTCAACTCGCGCTCATATTTTTTGACGAGCGGCATGCGCCAAGCCATTTCGCCCATTTTTTGGGCGGCGCTTTCAGCTTTCACCGGCGCTGTATAGGGCCTACCGGCAGCATTGACCTAACCGAGACGCTTTAGGTCATTAGCTGCCGCGACGCGGAGAAAGTGGGATGTCCGCTTTACCCCCGAAAGCGGACTCGAAACTCAAATCAGTTGAAAGAGCGTCACTCGGCCGGATTCCAATCGTAGGTCCCGACACCCTGCAAAAGCAAAAAGCGGCAGTCGTGGTTGCCGCCATTGG
>JAJYHS010000163.1 GCA_021784635.1 bacterium | reverse complement strand
TATGCGCCGGTATATTTGTCGATCAAGGCACGCGTGATGAGCCTGAAGATATTATTGGAGCGGCTCATTTTGTCGAGCATATGGTTTTTAAAGGCACCGAAACTCGCGATGCATATGAAATCGCCCGGAGTCTTGAAGCAGTCGGCGGCGATCTCAATGCATATACTACTCGGGAGCAAACCTGTTTTCATGCCACAAGTTTGCGCGAACATTTGCCGTTTAGTCTCGATGTTCTTTCGGATCTCATGAGTAATTCGCAATTTGAAACCAACGATTTTAAAAAAGAGCGTGATGTCATCATTCAAGAAATTCACATGTCGACCGACGAGTATGACGATTTTATTTTTGATTTAGCATTCGAAAATGCGTTCAAGGGTCACGAGCTGGGACGGTCGATTTTGGGCACACCAAAAACTTTGCAACAAATTACACGGCGAAAGCTTATTGATTTCTACACGCGCCGCTATCAGGGTCATAATATGCTGGTGTGCGTGGCCGGGCACGTTAACCACGAAGAAGTAGTTCGTTTAATGTCGCGAACTTTGAATTTGCGAAGGCGACCGTTTCAGGCTCCGCCGCGCAAACGCCCGGTTTACCGGTCGTTTCAAAAAGTGCTCTCGCGACCATCCGAACAGCTCCACGTGCTGGTGACGCTCCCGTCAGTTTCAGTGCGCGATCGCAACCGTTTCGAATCGTATCTTGCTAACGCGGCATTGGGCGGAGGTATGACTTCTCGATTATATCAAAAAGTGCGGGAGAAAATGGGGATTGCGTACACCGTGTACAGTTACTTGCAGCCGTTTTACGATACCGGTATCCAGACGATTTACGCGGCCACCGCCACGAAAAATATGCGGCGTATGTTTGGAGTAATTGTACGGGAGATCGAGAGTCTGGCGCGCAAGGGTCTTAGCCGCGCAGAGCTGGATTATTACCGGACGCAAGTAATCGGTAGTCTCGTGCTTGAATCTGACGATATTGAAAACCGAATGAACTCCATTGGTTACAGCGAAATGATTTTTGGTGAAAATCATACGGTTGACCAAACGATTCAAGAGCTGCAAAAAGTCACGGTTGACAGTCTCAATTTGTATTTAAAAAAATACTTTGATATTCGCCGCGCGGGAGCTATCTTAATCGGCGATATAAATGAAGATCGCACGAGTGGTTATTTAGGTCGGACCCTCGGTGGAACCGCAAACTGATGAACAAAATTTGTTGCGATTGCGAAAGGTAAAAAAATGGATTCATCGAGCTTTACAGATAGACTAAAAACAGTTGCCCAGACCGTTGAAAAATTTGTTGAAAACAATTTAATTGAAAAAGAGCAACGTGACGAAAATCTTCGCAAATTGGCAGTTGCCTTTGAAACATTTTTGCGTGGCGAGCGCGAGCAGAATTCAGCGGCGCACTCCAGCGGGGGTACAAACCAACCATTGGATATAAAGGTGAAAGTGCACGAGCATTTCACCGGTGAGTTGCCCGAATATAAATCCGAGCATGCCAGCGGATTTGACGTACGCGCGCAAATCACCGAACCTATAGTCCTTGAACCGGGCGCTCGGGCTTTGGTGCCGACGGGTTTAAGTTTTGCCATTCCGTCAGGGTATGAACTGCAAGCACGACCGCGCAGTGGCTTGGCGCATAAAGAAGGGATTACTCTGCTCAATACTCCCGGCACAATCGACGCGGATTATCGCGGCGAAGTGAAAATTATTTTGATTAACCTTGGTCAGACACCGGTCACTGTTAACAATCAGGATCGCATCGCACAACTGGTGCTCGTACCGGTATTAAAAGCGCAACTGGTGCGGCTCGACGAACTCGACGAAACGGCGCGCGGCGAAGGCGGTTTTGGTAGTACGGGCAAGCACTAATGACCCAATTCCTGCTCGAGAATCTGTCGTGAAGCGGGGGTGGTGAGCCGGTTCTTGTATTTTTCTTTTTCGATCCGAAAGTGCCAAGACGAGTAAATCCAAAATAAAAAGTACGCGACGAAAATCGCCGCGATGATCTTACCGAATTTTTTCCGATCTATATTGAAATTGCCGCTGACGCCGACGACTAATAATAGACCGCTCAAAAATAATCCAATGATAGTGATGATTGATGCCCAGTGGCTTACAATCGAGAGGATCATAGTCGGCAATGCGGCGAGCAAAACAAGCGAAAATATCCGCCGCAGTGACGAATCACGATCAAAGAAAAAAACCAGAGTGTAGTAAATTAAACCTGTAACCAAAGCCGCGCTAAAAACCGACATAATCGGGGTCACAATAAGACCGGAAAACACTTCAGTAATGTGGCCGATTAAAATTCCACGCAAAACTCCGCACGTCGCGGCCGCCGCCACATAGAATATTACGAGTGCCGGCCAATCCCAATCGGGAACATCTTTAATCTTTTGCACCGGGTGCCGGGCAAATTCGGTCAAATATCGAACAAGGTGCCCTAGCTTTTCGAGTTGCGGTTCGTCCTGGTGTTGTTCTTCAAGTTGCATGGGTGAACTCTGTTGCTAAATTTTAAATGTGCCCGCTTTTTTAAAATGTCCCCGCTAACATGACTGATCCATTGATTGATCCGGCATCGGCGGTACGAACGAGCGCCGCTTCATAAGAGGCATTGAGGATAACGCCGAGACCGGGTGTGATTCCGAAATCGAGTCCGCCGTCGAATTGTGATGCGGGAGTTGTATTACTGCTGTTCACCCCTTCAGGTAATTGACCCGCTAAAGTTAAATAACGAGCCGTTAACCCCGCGCCAAGAACAAATGAAATAGAACCCTCGATAGGTAGTTTGTGTTGAACTAGCATTCCAAATTCTTTCATTTGGAGTTGCGTTTGTCGCTCATAATCCGTAACGAAAGAAGTTACAGTACCGACGGCTTGCCAATACGGAGAAAAAAGATCGATGCCGAGATCAACTTCGACGCCATGAAGATTCGCTCCCGAAGGTAAGCCGTGGGTAGATGTGAGATCCAAATGCGAGGCGGCAGCGCCAACAGCTATGTGAAAGTGGACATTAGCAAATGGATTGTTAGTTTGCGACGGCATTTTCGCAGTTGTCGACTCGCCCATCAAATTGTGTACGATCGCTTCGTAGCCGTCATACTTTGCCTCCGCAAAAGCGTATGACGCGTGAAACACAGCGAGTCCCACTATCGAACCCACGATCAAAGCTAGACTTTTTGCGTGGCGCATGAAGATCTCCTTCACTATTCAGACACGAGCATAGCAAAAAAGGGGTGAAACGCAAAAACTCGTCTTTTTTTTTAAAATAATGGTCTTTAAAATGAATGAGTAGATTAACCGGGAGGACCCGTGGCAGTGAGCGAAAAGATATACTGCGCGTTTTGTCGCCTTGAACGGCGGGTCTACACAAAAAAAAATGTAAGCTGGACAAACGTCGTGCTCGCGTTCGGTTGTGCTCTTGTCCTTACATTCGTGTTCTGGGGCGGAGTTGATCCACGCGCAATTCTCATATTTGTTTTTCTTCTGGCAAGCGCTGACGTCTTTATTCGTATTCGCTGGCGAATGGCGCTAACGTGCCCTCATTGCGGGTTTGATCCACTACTTTATAAGCGCGACCCTGACGAGACCGTAAAGCGGGTCAAAGCGCGACTCGATGAGGTGCGCCGGTCGGAACAATATCTCTTTCAGGCGCATAATCCGCTTTCGCGCTTGCCCGCGATTCACGCCGAAGAAAAAGGTGCGCTTCACCAGGACTCGAACCAGCCAAGTGCCTCAGCGCCGCAGTCCCCTGAAGCTTAGTTCGCGGCACTTGAATTTTGTGGCGGTTAAAGGTCC
>JAJYHS010000088.1 GCA_021784635.1 bacterium | reverse complement strand
TCATCAAGCTGGCGGCGAATATCTAAAAGTTGATCGTGAATTCGCTTAAGATGGGCGGCGGTTCTTTCGTTAATTTCGGGTGTTGATCGAATTGCTTTTGCGTTGGCATCCGATTGATTCGCATGCGCATTGTCGGTTTGATCAAAATTTTCAAGAGCGAGTTCAAGTTCGCGGCAAGCCGCTCGGATGCGGCTCGTTTGCCCATGGTGTGATGATGAATCGTGCGACATTGCCCGAAATCGTAAGCGTAAGCGGCTCGATTCGCAACTGCTTTCATAGTAGTGCCGCGCCTGAGTCGTGGTTAGCCACTTTGACATTCGTGTAAAAGTCGGAGTAAAAATTAGGTCCCTTACTCTCGGGAGAAGCGCATGGCAGAAGAAATCATTTACACCATGAAAGGTGTATCGAAAGTTTATCCGCCCAACAAATATGTTTTAAAGGACATCTACCTTTCGTATTTTTACGGCGCCAAAATCGGCGTTTTAGGTTTAAACGGAGCGGGTAAATCGACGCTGATTCGAATTATGGCCGGTGCGGATCAAGACTTTCTCGGCGAGGCATTCCCGGCACGCGATTTCAAAATGGGTTACCTGCCGCAAGACCCGAAATTGGATCCAGAAAAAACAGTTCGCGAAAATATCATGGAAGGCTTGGGCGACATTGCGAGGTTTTTAAACGAATTCAACCAAATCAACGAAAAGTTGCAGAATCCCGAACTTGACCCGGACGAAATGGAAAAACTCATCGAGCGGCAAGCGGCAGCGCAAGAAAAAGTCGAGGCGCTTGGTGGGTGGGAAGTCGATCAGAAAATTGAACAGGCAATGGACGCTCTTCGGTGCCCGCCGGGCGATTATAAAATCGACCGTCTTTCGGGCGGAGAAATTCGCCGGGTTGCCCTTTGCCGGTTACTGTTGTCGAATCCCGATATATTGCTCCTCGATGAACCGACGAACCATTTAGATGCAGAATCGGTGGCTTGGCTTGAACATTACCTGCATGACTTTTCGGGTACGGTTATCGCCGTCACCCACGACCGCTATTTTCTCGACAATGTTGCCGGCTGGATTTTGGAACTTGATCGCGGCGAAGGGTTTCCGTTTAAAGGCAACTATTCGTCGTGGCTTGAACAAAAGGAACGGCGTCTGCTGCAGGAACAAAAAGATCAAGATCGCCGCAACAAGACGCTGGCACGTGAGTTGGAGTGGGTACGAATGGCCCCGCGGGCGCGACAAGCCAAATCAAAAGCGCGTTTGTCGAATTACGAAAATCTTTTGAAAGAGCCGACGCAAGAGCAGCTCAAGGATTTATCAATTTATATCCCACCGGGACCGCGCTTAGGCGACGTCGTGATTGAAGCTAATGGTGTGAGCAAAGGCTTTGGCGACAATCTGCTTTTCGAAAATTTGACTTTTACGGTTCCGAAAGGTGCGATTGTCGGTGTTGTGGGACCTAATGGCGCCGGCAAGACCACGTTATTTCGGCTGATCACGGGGCAAGAAAAGCCAGATGCCGGCACATTTAAAATTGGCGAAACTGTACGCATGGCCTACGTCGACCAAAAGCGTGAAGGTTTGAATTTAAACAATTCGGTTTGGCAAGAGGTTTCAGGGGGCAACGAAGTTTTGACTGTAGGCCGTCGAGAAATTAATTCGCGAGCTTATATTTCAAAGTTCAACTTTCAAGGTGCGGATCAACAAAAGAAGGTTAAAGATCTCTCCGGGGGTGAACGTAACCGACTCTATATGGCAAAGATGTTGCTTAAAGAAGCGAATTTGCTTCTTCTTGACGAACCTTCGAACGACCTTGATGTGAATACGCTTCGCGCTCTTGAGGATGCACTCCTCGAGTTTGGAGGTAGCGCGGTCGTCATAAGCCACGACCGTTGGTTTCTCGATCGTGTTTGTACCCATATTTTAGCCTTTGAAGGCGATTCTAAGGTTGAATTTTATTACGGGAATTATACGGATTACGAGACGGATCTGAAAAAACGCCTGGGCGTTGAGACTTTAATTCCCAAACGAATTAAATACCGGCGGCTGGGTCACGGCTAGAGGGTTTGCTTTGGGCGCGCCTCACGTCTTGTACGAGCTTCGTTACTTCGCGCATGACGACATCATAAGCCTCTTGCGCTCTTAGGTATGTTTCTTTTTGAACCTGCCAAATCTTATCGTCGGCTGCGTCGGGGTGAAATTGTCTCGCCAGTCGAACAAAGGCCCGGCGTACCTCAGTCTGACTTATACTCGACGCATGAATGCCAAGCACCTTAAGCGCCTCGCGTCCATTTTCAGATAATTGTTGAACAGCAATCGTAGCAGCCGGACTTTTAACTCGCGGTGTGCGAGGGCGCTGAGGGTAAACTCGCCGGAGAATACCTTTACCGTCCGCTCGGCAAGCATTAGCCGGTGAGAAATTAGGATCAAAGAATGTGTCAATGACGGAGGCGCGTACAGCGTAAGGGCCCTCGCGGGTTTCGTTTACCTCTTGCGTCTTCGGTTGCCTCACGACTGACGTCTTCGGCTCCCTCACGACTGACGTCTTCGGGTGGAGCTTTTCTTCGAGAATTTCTTGAAAGGAGGGACCCAGCATACTTGCCAATCGGCGGATTTCAGAGGGGATTTCACGGCATTTAGGTCGCGATAAGGTCGTGAAAACCTCGGGTTTCCCTCTGAAAACGGCCTTTCTTCGAGGGAAAATCGCATCTTTTCGAGGGAAAATGACGTAAACGGGCACCTGAAATCATAAATTCCCCTCGAAGAATTGTGGTTACAGTGAATTTTTCTATTGCAATCGCCTATAAAACGTGGCGATGATTGTGAGTGCACGGTTGCAATATTCAACCATTAACCATCACAATCATTGGAGGAAATGATGGCAAAGAAAAAAACGACCAAAAAAACGACGGCAAAAAAACACGCGACTAAAAAAGCGACAGCCAAAAAATCAAAAAGAAAGCCGAATGCAGCTTTCATGAAACCTTTGACTCCAAGTCCAGCTTTGGCTGCTGTAGTTGGCGCGAAAGCATTGCCGCGGACACAAGTTGTAAAAAAACTGTGGCAATACATTCGCACGCACAAACTACAAGATTCTAATAACCGTCGTAACATCAATGCCGATTCCAAACTTCGCCCGATTTTTGGCAAAGGCACAGTTTCGATGTTTGAAATGACCAAACTTGTAAGCAAACACCTGAGCTAATAAGAAGCTCACACGTGATTGTAAAAAGCCCACTTGCGAAAAGTGGGCTTTTTTTTTAATCTTCGCACATATGGAGGCCTAAGCGCGTGACGCCAATTGCAGCTCAAGAAATTCGATTGATGGAGGGGGCCTGTCAATTCGCCGGGCGGCTTCTAAAGCACGTCGGCGGATACGTGCGCCCAGGCGTGACGACCGACGAGCTGGATCGTATTGCCGAAGATTTTACGCTCTCGCATGGCGCAAAGTCGGCCCCGCTCGGGTATCATGGCTTTCCGAAGTCGATTTGTACGTCGGTGAATGCGTGCATCTGTCATGGAGTTCCTGATTCGACGGTGTTGCGTGAGGGCGACATTGTAAACATCGACGTGACCCCGATTAAAGACGGCTACCATGGCGATACGAGCGCCATGTTTTTTGTGGGCAAAGTCAGTGAAGCGGCCAAAGAAATTTGCGATGTCGCGTACAATGCCATGCTTCGCGGGATTGAAGAAGTGGGCCCCGGTGCTACAACCGGTGACATTGGTTTTGCAATCAATAAATACGTCACGAAACGCGGATACTGGGTGGTTAAAGAAATCGGCGGGCACGGCGTGGGCAAGGTTTTTCACGACG
>JAJYHS010000219.1 GCA_021784635.1 bacterium | reverse complement strand
CAAAAATCAACGGCACAAGTTATGTGGAATTTATTGCGCCTGCAATGATGGCCACATCGGGGATGTTTGTCGCCTTTTTTGAAGGCACTTACGGTACTTATACAAAGCTCACAAGACAAAATACGCTTGCAACAATTATTCTAACACCGGTGAGCCCTGACGAAGTGACACTTGCCGAAATACTTTGGTGCACATCAAAGGCGTTTTTAAGCGTTGTTTCAGTGGCGATTGTCTTGTTGCTAATGAAGTTATTGCCGGTGCGGCCGCTTTTTCCAATGCTCGCCGTTTTATTTTTGAATTGTTGGGTTTTTGCGGCATTGGGCGTGTGGCTGGCGAGTCTCGCGCGCTCTTATGAGTGGTTTACCTATGCACAGTCGGGATTTATTTTGCCCATGTCGCTATTTTGTGGGACGTTTTTTCCGCTTTCGCAGTTGCCCCCGACGATTCACCGTTTTGCCATGTTTTTGCCGCTCACTCACGCTATGCAGAGTGTGCGCATGTTTGCGGCCGGCGAGTTTCACGCGCAATTTGCGATAAACATGTTGTACTTAATTTTTCTGGGAGTTGTTTTCACCAACTTGGCTGCCGCTCGTTTTGACCGTCGACTGGTCGTTTGAAGCCGACGCGTTGATCATGGGCGGTAAGTTAACCCAGGGGAACAAATCCACTTCAAGTCTTGCAAGCTCATATTGATCTGTCGAAATTTTTCCCATTCTAAACATTAAATAGCAAAGATCCAAAATCTTAAATTTCGCATACGGCGTGAGCTTTTTCAGCCGAAAGGTATTTGAAAAACCACGCGGATCGGGAATTAAATAGGTCAAATAAGCGGATTGAAGAAGATCTAAATCGGCCGGAGTCGTGTTGAAGTAATATTTTGCGGCCGCCTTTATACCGTAAATTCCCGCACCAAATTCAATAACGTTTAAGTATTTTTCTAAAATTTGATTCTTCTTCAAGAGGGCATTAATTTGAATGGTCAAGATTGCTTCACGTATTTTTCGAATAATGGTTCGATTTTGATTTAAAAAAACATTTTTTGCGAGCTGCTGCGTAATTGTAGAACCACCCCGGATGATGCGGTCGGCGGCCATATCCTCATCAAAGCTTTTGTGAATTTCTGACCAATCAAAGCCGTCGTTTTGATAAAATGTGGAATCTTCAGAAGCGATGACGACCGATCGCATAATGGGGCTGATTTGATTTAGCGGCACATAGTTTGGATTTTTATTGCACAACCAAACCTTAAAAATAGATGTTCGCATGCAACCCTTTATCGGGGCCGCACTCGGAGTCGTCACAATAACCCAGACGGCGAACGCAACTAGAAGAGTTAAAAGCAACGTAAATATTTTCAATTCAACAATCCTTGATTGCGCATCCACTCGACGCTTTCGTTGATCGCCTCGCGTGCGGGTCGAGGGTGAAAATTCAGCTCTTTTGTCGCCTTTGCGTGATCAAACCAATGATAAAGTATCGAGGCGCGCGCCGACTCGGAGCTGACCAAACCTTTTCTGCCAATTGATTCGAATACTTCGCTTAAGTTGGCAAGTAGTAAAACGGCTAAATTGGGAAGATACATGCCCGGAGGTTTAACCCCGGCTGCTTCTGCAATCATCTGAAAAAGTTTTTTTATTGCGATATTTTCACCGGAAAGTATGTAGCGCTCGCCGTTTTTGCCGACTTCGCTTGCGCGAATTGTCGCCGCCACAACGTCTTCTATGTGAACAATGCTTACTCCTCCAGACGTATAAAACGGGAACTTACCCCGCGCGACTTCAAGTTGGGTTGACCGGCTACCTTTCTGCGCGTCACCGGGCCCATAGATATTTGATGGATTAAGTATGACGGCGTCAATCTCGCCGCTTCGACAGGCGGCAATCACTAAATTTTCTGCCCGACGTTTCGTTTCAAAATAACCCAAATTGAGGTCGGCTAAATTATACGGCGAATTTTCATTTAACGGCTCGTGTCCGTTAAAACTTGCTCCCACAGTTGCCACTGAACTAAAGTGCACAAGCCTGCGACAGCCACTTACTTTACATGCCGAGATGACATTTGCCGTACCGTTAACGTTAACTTGCTCTAACTTCGCCCGGTCGCTCTTTTTGTAGCCGATAAAACCGGCAAGATGAAAGACGATTTCAATTCCTTTTAGCGCCGATTTTAATGTTGAAGGCTCAAGAATGTCGCCGATCACAAAATCGCCAGCGGGAGCGTCATGATTCAATCCCGCCGGGCGCAATTCTCGAACCAGCGCGCGGACTTCGAAACCCCGTTTGATTAAATCACGGCAGAGCCATTGCCCGACAAAGCCGCTTGCGCCGGTCACCAAAACTTTCATTGCGCTATTTTACACGAATGATTTTAACGGTTTTAATGTAAACCGGCTTTAGCGGCTTTAATGTCAGCATGTTAATCGGGACCTCGCTGATTTTTCGCACAACATTTAAACCCGAGACGACCCGGCCGAAAATAGGATACTGGTTGTCATAGTAGGAGGCCGGTCGAAGCGTAATAATAAACTGGCTTGCTTCAGTACCGGGCTTACCCCGCACCATTGATAAAAGTCCGGCTCGATCATGGTGCAAATCGTGGTCAAATTCATCGGGGATAGTATATCCCGGGCCGCCATCGCCATTGTTTAGGGGATCACCCGTTTGAACGAGAAAATCTCTTCGAACGTTAAAAAATTTCAGTCCGTTGTAAAAAGGGCGTGTGACGTGAGATTTTGTTTTGGGGTCGATCCACTTTTTTGTTCCATCAGCGAGGCGGACAAAATTTTTGACGGTTTTGGGCATGCGGGCAAAATAAAGTTTTACTTTAAACGAACCCATCGTTGTATTGAATATCGCATATCTCGGGAAGCCATTAAATTTACCTGGATTTTTATTGGCCGCGTGACCGCGAAGAGAAAAGACCAAAAAAGCCAGTGAGTAGATCAATACGACAAGGCCCAATCGTTTGATGCGTGGATTTAAATTCATTTGCACCCCCAAAATCTGTCCAATCAAAAAACGCTATTAAGACCTTCGTCTGGGGTCAACTTCTTTTAAAATCTCGTCGCTTTCGGTCAATAGAAGACAGATGGATTTAAAGTAATCAGATGGGCTTTCATTGCTTAGACGGGCTGCGCGTTCGACGATTTCACTGTCTGCAGCAAGTTCGGTGGTCGAATATTCGGCCACAAGTTGAATCAATTGCTCCGTTTCGCGGAGTTTTTCATAGATTTGACAAATTCGAAGATGCCGCGGGTCACTTGAGGGCAGAAACGCGCCAACGGTTTGCCCGTCCCACTCTGCATTTTGATTCTGCATAACTAAAATTTGTCCACAAAATTCAATGTCAATAAGGCCGCCCGGGCAGTACTTAAGATCAAGCCAACCAGGACGGGACGGTTTTACTAATGCTTGGCGAATGCGCGCCAACTCATGAATATCGCACTTCTGGAGTGGATGACTTAAGCAAACTTTTTTAATTTCATTTATGAAAGCCCGCGAGGCAATGGCGCTTTTTGCATTGACCGCACGGGCCCGTAAATACGATTGACGCTCCCAGGGGGCGGCTTGCGATTTTAAATAGGTCAAAAGAGAATTTGCTTCGACAATTATTGGTCCCGCGTTACCGGATGGGCGCAGGCGCAGGTCGACGTTATAAATGGCGCCGCCGCGATGTTGCTCGGTTAATCTTGATATGAAACGGCGTGCGGCCCGATGGTGTGACGGTTGAATTTCGGACCCGGTCACAAAAACAAAATCAAGATCGGATCGTAACCCAAGCTCACGTCCACCCCATTTGCCGAGCGCGAGTATCGATATATCGTCG
>JAJYHS010000282.1 GCA_021784635.1 bacterium | reverse complement strand
GATTATGTACCGATCGTATTGGAGCATCCGGATGATAGCGCGGCTAAACGGTTTGCAAAATTTAGCGGCCGCTACGGGATGCTCGCATTTCTGACGCGTCAACCAAACGGCGAGTATGAAGTTGTTGTTGGTAACCCAAGTGAGAAAATGGAAGCCGGTAAGCGGGTCGTGATTACTCAAGTCGACGGTCATGTCATTCGAATTCCTTTGGAAAGCATTTTTGCATTTACCGCTAAAGACACGCAAAATCGCACTATATTTTTTAATCATACGTTTCCGGTTGCGCATACGGGCCACCAAAATTCGTGGAAGTCCAATCGTTATGTGCAAACATTATTTGCCGAGGCGGTCTCCGCTCCAAAGGGGGATGTGAATTTACAAAAGCGAATCAATAAATATTTTCGCTGGTTGAACAGTTTAGCGAAGCGAAATAAACAACTTGCCGTACTCGTTCGAGAAGCGCCATCGCGCGGAGAAGTCTTATTGATCGGTGTTGTTGTGCCTGTGCTAAGCCAAGTAAACGGTTACAGTGCCATTGAGGCTCTCGATATAAAATCGCCCAGCGGATTAGTGACCCGGTATTCGATCGCACACAGTCAGTACGCAACTGGGGTTATAATGATGACCAATGATCCGATAAGCAAGTTGACAGCCAAGACCGAGTCTCAACTGCAATACGATTTTAATAAACTTCAATTGAGATGACCTAGGCGTGCCTTAGACTCTCGTCTAAATTATTACGGTTAAAATAAAAACGTCATTGCGACACAAGACATACGTCTGTCGCAGATATGCCGCGGCACTGTTATAAAAATGGCCAACGGTAAATGGCGTGATATCCTAAAGATGATGAAACGATTCAATTGGGCAAGCCGCCCCGTTTTACTAGCCTTCTTAATACTAAATATTTTCACTTTATGTGGATTTAAGCCGCTTAAAGTACTAACGCTCAATTTTAATTCCGAAATTGTGCCAAGCGATTCGCACAGCCACCTGCGGGATTTACGTTTTCACGCGCTCAGCGACTGGATTCGAAGAAATAATCCCGACATTATTTTACTCCAAGAAGCGTGGAATTATCATGATGATCCGTCGGTAGCGGTCACTCTTGCCCGCGAACTGGGTTACACAGTCGCTTATCGCCTCGGCATGGGCGTGACGGGGTATCTCGTCGACAGCGACGCGATACTTGCGAAAAAAAGTTTGAAGATGACGAACGAAAAAGACCTCAAATTGCCTCATAGCGCGTTTGAGCTTGGCGACGGCAAATCATGGGTCATTTGCTTTGGCTCCGTCAGTTGGGCGGTCGGAGTGACCATGACCGGCCCGGACGGTAAGCCGCTTTTTGTTTATAGTACCCATCTCATCGGCTCGACACTTCGCGATCGCGCCGATCAAGCTCGCGCAATATATAATGACGTTCGAAAACGAGCTGCGAAAGCTGGCGTAAATTGGCAGAACGCACACGTTATTATTGGCGGCGATTTCAATTCTCAGCCATGGGACCCGGCGCCGGGGGTTTTTAAGCACGCCGGTTTTTTAGATAGTTTTGCCTTTGACCATCCTGATAATCAGAGCTGCAGCAATTGCGCTAATTACACGCAACCCTATTTTAATCCTACGACACTTGGCGGGGATATGGTTCCGTCGCAAAATAGTTTAACGAGTGATCCGCGGTTTGATTATATTTTTAGTCGTGGCCAGGATCTTAAACCCCTGGCGAGCACTCTCGTGTTTACTGGTCCTATCGACGGAGCCTGGATGAGCGATCACTACGGAATTTTTTCGGCATTCGGCCCGGCGAATTCGCCTGCTATCCCTGATCCTGTACACGATACAGTTTTACCTGAACCGGATCCGCAAGTAATAAATGTAACTGATCGAGATCTCTATTGTAATGATTCTTCTAGTTTTGCCTGTCGCGTACATCTTGCGCCGATCCATCCCGTCATTGGCGCAACGGGCGTGGTCATTCACAACAGTTCAGATTTCGTCATTTCGGTTCACTTTTTTGGCAGGGGTGAAATCTTCACATCTCCACATGCTTCTCTAAACCCAAACCAATCCGCTGCCTTTACTTTTAAATCACCAGGTAGTTACCGTTACACGGTCGGAGCGGTCACTGTCGACAATAATTACGATGCTCGTGCAATGGGCAACCTAACCGTGTCGTCTGGTTATTAAGTAATATAGAACTATAATTCAGCCGTCCCTTCCTGGCATTTGACATTTAAAAATATTGTATCAATTTAGCAGTTAGGAGGCGTCACCATGCCAAAAAAAGAAATAGCGCGGATTATGAGCGGGTTTCAAGAATTTCGCGAGAAATATTACACGACGAATGATTCGCTATATCGAAAGTTCGCAACCGGCTGGCAAGGACCAAAATCGCTGATCATCGGGTGTTGTGACTCACGTGTTGATCCCGCAATTATCGCTTCAGCCGGACCAGGCGACCTATTTGTTGTACGAAATGTCGCCAATCTTGTGCCTCCATATGAGCGCGACAGCGGGCATCACGGCGTGAGTGCTGCAATCGAGTATGCTGTTTTAAATTTGAAAGTGGAACATGTGATTGTACTCGGGCACAGGCAATGCGGGGGCATTCGCGCGTTGGTATTCCCAGAAGAAACTGCGCCGAACGGGTTTGTTCAACAGTGGGTGAAAATGGCGGAGCCAGCCA
The DNA here is from genome assembly GCA_021784635.1 of bacterium. Classification (GTDB taxonomy): domain Bacteria; phylum Bdellovibrionota; class Bdellovibrionia; order Bdellovibrionales; family UBA1609; genus RBG-16-40-8. The sequence continues at coordinate 1,168 of JAJYHS010000282.1, read as the reverse complement.
AACTGCGCGCACTTAATGCGCAAGGTTCAGGGGACCGCGATCAATTATGCAGGCGGTGTGAACTTGAAAGCATAAAAATATCAATTGAAAATTTGCGAACATTTCCGTTTGTTGCCGATGCTGTAAAGGCAGGGAGGCTGTCATTGCTCGGGCTTTATTTTGATATCGAAAAAGGAGAACTGCTGGAACTCAACGAACCGAGCGGCGAGTTTTCGATCATGAAGCCCGACTCGTCGAGAACAAACGCCGACTGGGATGAGCGTTACAGTCAGAGCGGTTTCTTTTTTGGTACGGAACCCAATGACTTTCTCGTGGAGAACGCCGGCCTGTTTAAAAAAAATATGCGTGTTCTCTGTTTGGCCGATGGTGAGGGTCGCAATTCAGTTTTCATTGCAAAGCAGGGTTGCCAGGTCACGGCCGTCGATTTTTCTTCGGTTGCGATTGAAAAGATGAAAGCTTTTGCCAAGAAGAACGGTGTTCAAGTTGAGGGTATTTGCGCCGATTTGAATGATTTTGATCTCGGCACGAAAAAATGGGACGCCGTCGTTTCAATTTGGTGCCATTTGCCGAGCGTAATTCGTAAAAAACTCCATCAAAGAGTCGTTCAATCGCTCAAACCTTCGGGAATTTATTTGCTAGAATCGTACACCCCCAATCAAATCGGAAAGGCAACAGGCGGGCCAAAAGATCCGGACATGCTGCTGGATGAAGCAAAGGTTAAAGAGGAACTTGCGCCGTTAAAAACGGTAAAGCTTATCGAAACCGAGCGAGAAGTACATGAGGGCGCACGGCACAATGGGCTTAGCTCTGTGATTCAGCTCGTGGCGCAAAAGCTTATCTAAGCACTTTCATTAGCATGGCAACCCGAATGGTGCCACCTTTGGTATCTTGTTGGCCCACTTCGTGAAATCCAATTTTTTGATGAAAATGATACGATTGCGGATTCGGTGGAGAGACGTTGACCTCACACATTAAATTTCGAACTCGTTCGATGAAATTCCTTTCGACATTTTCGTAAAGCGATTTGCCAATTCCGCGACCGTGAGACTTTTCGGCTATTGCAATTCTGTCAATGTAAAGAAAATCAGTATAGCGTTTTTTAAACCATAAGAAATTTTCGCTCCCGTAGTCGCAGTCGGGGAGCATCCCTACTATAAATCCGAGCACT
>JAJYHS010000212.1 GCA_021784635.1 bacterium | reverse complement strand
TTACCCCACGGGCTGGGCAAAGCCGTACGAGTCATTGTGTTTGCAAAGGGCCCAAAGGAGCAAGAAGCGAAAGCGGCCGGCGCGGATGTTGTCGGAGCTGACGATTTGGTGGCAAAGATCAATGAAGGTTGGCTCGATTTTGACAAGGCGATTGCGACACCTGATATGATGGCCGTCGTTTCGAAGGTCGCAAAAGTTTTGGGCCCGAGAGGACTTATGCCCAATCCGAAAGTCGGAACGGTCACCATGAATGTGAGTGCAACTGTGGCGGCTGAGAAAAAAGGTAAACTGGCATTTCGTGTTGAAAAAGCCGGAATTGTTCACGCCAGCATCGGAAAAAAATCAATGGGCCAACAAAAGCTTACAGATAATTTTTTGGCATTTATGGGCGCAATTATTAAGGCCAAACCCGCAGCGAGCAAAGGTATCTATCTTCAGTCGATTACCGTTTCTTCGACAATGGGTCCCGGCGTGAAAGTGGATGTTGCCGATACGTCCGCTAAAATAAGTTAAGGAGAGAAATTAAAATTCGCATAGAGTTTAACAATTTAATGGATCGCCGTTGGAGACAGCCGGTACGCAATCAATACGCGTTTAATTGCCAAGCACCGTTTTTGGAGTTTGGCAGCCTGCCGAGACGAGAGAGAGTGAACATGAAATGCTCACCCGTCATCTCCCAAAGAGCGACGGATCATTGAGGAGGTGAGTTTGAATGATCACAAGAGAATCTAAAGAACAAGAAATTTCTGAAATTTCTGAGCGCCTTGCAAAGGCCAAAGCGGCATTTGTTGTCGACTTCAAAGGGCTGAATGTTGAAAAGGTCACAAAATTTAGAAAGTTATTGAGTCCTATTCAGTCGGAAATGAAAGTGGTTAAAAACACGCTCGCTTATCGCGCTTTAAATGAGCATGAAGCGTTCAAGGGACCGCTTGAGGGCAAGTTGACGGGTAACAACGCGTTTGTATTCGCGTATGAAGACGTTAGCGCATCCGCAAAAGCCGTGACCGCGTTTGCAAAAGAAAACGAAGAACTGGTTTTAAAAACGGGCGTGATGGATGGCCGGCTACTCGATGAAGCCCAGATTAAATTTTTGGCTACGTTGCCTGGCAAACCAGAACTTCAGGCTAAACTGTTGGGAACGTTACAGGCGCCATCGCAGAAATTTGTGTCACTTTTAAACCAAGTACCAAGCTCGTTTGTGCGTTTGTTGGCTGCTTACCGCGATAAAGTTGGCGGAACAGCTGCGTAGGATTATATAAAATTAATTTAACCTTACAGATGATGAATCTGTCGTTATGACGAAGGAGAAAAACATGTCACTCTCGAAAGAACAAGTAGTTGATTACTTATCAAGCATGCCGGTTATGGAACTGGCCGAAATGATCAAAACCCTTGAAGAAAAATGGGGTGTTTCCGCGGCTGCTCCCGTAGCGGTTGCAGCGGTTGGCGCAGCTGGAGCTGGGGCCGCAGCTGCCGAAGAAAAAACCGAATTCACAGTTGTTTTGGCTGACGCCGGGGCGAACAAAATTAACGTCATTAAAGAAGTCCGAACTCTTACCGGTCTTGGGCTAAAAGAAGCTAAAGATCTCGTAGAAGGTGCTCCAAAAACGGTGAAGGATGGCGTTTCGAAAGCCGATGCGGAAAAAATGAAAGAAGCACTGACAAAAGCTGGTGCAAAAGTTGAAATTAAATAAATCATTTTTGTTAGATTGCAAAAATGAACCAGCGAGACGCGAGTGCGCCTCGCTGGGATTGTCGTTAAGTGTTAATAATGAGCGTTTAGCCCACGGTGTGGCGGCTTTGCGCGAAGGGAGCCAAGAATGAATTTAACTCCAGTGACTGCCTCGAACATTCGGTTGCGACGCAGTTTTGCGAGAACAAAGCAATACACGGATATTCCCAACTTGATTGAGCTTCAAAAGAAATCGTATGAGGGCTTTTTGCAGAAGGACGTCGATGCAGATCGACGCGGCAATGAGGGCCTCAACGGTGTTTTTAAATCCGTGTTTCCGATCGCAGATTTTAACAATACGGCTAATCTGGAGTTTGTCAGTTACACTCTCGAGCCACCCAAATATGACGTCGATGAATGCCGTCAACGTGGTATGAGTTACGCGACGCCCTTGAAAGTGACGTTCCGTCTCATTGTATTTGATGTTGACGAAGAAACCGAAGCGCGAAGCATTCGGGATGTTAAAGAACAAGAAGTATATCTTGGTGAAATCCCGCTTATGACCACAAACGGTTCGTTCATCATCAATGGAACCGAACGGGTGGTTGTGAGTCAGCTCCACCGTTCGCCGGGTGTATTTTTCGATCATGACAAAGGTAAAAACAACGCAAGCGGAAAATTTATATACTCCGCGCGAGTCATTCCATATCGTGGGTCGTGGCTTGATTTTGAATTTGATCAAAAAGATTTATTGTATGTGCGGATTGATCGCCGCCGTAAATTTCCAGTTACAATATTATTGAAAGCTCTTGGTTACTCGACTGAAGAGTTGCTTAAATTCTTCTACCATATTGATACAGTTCGAGTGAGCAAAGACGGCCGGTTCTTGCGTGATCTAGACATTGAAAAGTTGGCCGGGCAAAGAGCAATTTCTGACATCAATGATCCCAAGACAAAAGAAAATATTGTGAAAGCGGGCCGTAGAATCACGCGTGCGGTCGTCAAGCGTGTGCAGGCCGCGGGGATTAAAGAATTAGAAGTTGCCCAAGCGGATCTCGACGGTAAGGTCATCGCAAGCCCTATTATCGATGAGTCAACAGGCGAAATCATAGCTGACGCCAATGCCGAGATGAACGGCGATATTATTAGTGCGGCCTTAGCGGCTGGTATACGCGAATTTCATGTCATATTCTTTGACGGCCTTTCGGTCGGACCCTATTTGCGGAATACGCTTCTCATTGATAAAGTCGCAACGAAAGAAGAGTCTCTTATTGAAATCTACAAACGTCTTCGTCCCGGCGAACCACCGACGGACGAAGCCGCGACTACTTTTTTTCATCGGCTGTTTTTTGATCCTGAGACGTATGATCTAAGCGAAGTGGGCCGGTTGAAAATCAATCACCGGTTTTCAATTCCGTTTGAAGAATGTCCGGTTTCGCATCGTACGCTGACCCAAAAAGATATTTTGCTCGTTGTGAAAACCCTAATCGATTTGAAAAACGGGCAAGGAAAAACCGATGATATCGACCACCTGGGTAATAGGCGTGTCCGCTCAGTCGGTGAGCTTCTTGAAAATCAATATCGAATCGGACTTGTGCGTATGGAGCGTGCCATTCGCGAGCGCATGAGCCTTCAAGATGTCGAAACGATGATGCCGCACGATCTGGTGAACGCAAAACCAGTCAATGCGGTTGTGAAAGAATTTTTTGGTTCAAGTCAATTGTCGCAATTTATGGATCAAACAAACCCGCTTTCAGAAATTACACATAAGCGGCGTTTGTCGGCGCTTGGGCCAGGCGGTTTGACTCGTGATCGTGCGGGGTTTGAAGTGCGTGACGTGCATCCGACCCACTATGGGCGAATTTGCCCGATTGAGACCCCTGAAGGTCCGAATATCGGGTTAATCGCATCGCTGGCTACTTACGCTAGAATAAATAATTATGGTTTTATCGAAACTCCTTATCGAAAAGTCGAAGGCGGCAAGGTCGATAAAAACATTATGTATATGTCAGCTCTTGAGGAGCAGGGCCACCACATTGCGCAGGCTGGTCGCGGTACTAAAGAAGACAAACTCACCGATGAGAACGTAACGGTTCGAAAAGACGGCGAGTACGAGGTTGTCGATCGCGAGAAAGTTTCGCTGATGGATGTCTCACCCAGTCAATTGGTCTCGATCGCGGCA
>JAJYHS010000131.1 GCA_021784635.1 bacterium | reverse complement strand
CGATCTTTTATTTACTATTTTTATGCTCATAATTTATCGCCTAGGGGTCGCAGTGCCGACTCCCGGGGTGAACAGTACTGCGGTATTCGATTTTTTTAAGCAAAACAGCGGCAGTCTTTTCGGCTTATTCAACACGTTTACTGGTGGAGCGCTATCGAGATTTAGTATTTTCGCACTCGGCATCATGCCCTACATCTCGGCGGCTATTATATTTGAACTTTTGCAAACAGCGGTGCCGCAACTTGAACAGCTAAGAAAAGAAGGCGAACAGGGGCGAAAAAAGATTACGCAGTACACGCGTTACGCAACTGTTTTATTGGCGATCGTGCAAGGTTATGCGATGGCGTCGTGGCTTTTGCGAAGCCCCACCTCTGGGCAGCCTATTATTTCGATGCCCTATTTTGGAGTCCATTTTCTATCGTTTCACGTGATGACCATTATCACGCTTACCGCCGGTACAACATTTCTCATGTGGGTTGGCGAACAGATCGATGATCGTGGAGTGGGTAACGGCGCGAGCCTCATCATCTTTGCGGGTATTGCCGCCGGTATTCCTGGTGGAACGATGCGCTTTTGGAAGATGGTCTCGTCCGGCGAGATGAGTTTATTGATCGCTCTCTTGCTACTAGTGGGCATGGTCGCCGTCATTGCCGTGATTGTTTTTCTAGAAGTTGGCCAGAGACGGCTGCCGATTCAATACTCCCAGCGCGGACCGGGGCGAATGGCAATGCAAACTCCGTCGAGTTTTTTGCCACTTAAAATTAACTTTGCAAACGTGATCCCGCCGATTTTTGCGTCATCATTACTTTTGTTCCCAGCAACAATGGCGCAGTTTATTCACGCATCTTGGATGCAAAATTTAAAAAATTCGATAACGCCGACCGGTGGCATTTACAATATTATTTACGTCATTTTGATCGTGTTCTTTTGCTATTTTTATACGGAAATCGCATTTAACCCAACTGAAGTTTCTGACAATTTAAAAAAATGGGGTGGTTTTATTCCGGGTATCCGTGCGGGCCGTAGTACGACCGAATATATCGTTACGGTTTTGAATCGCTTGACCACGGCCGGGGCGATTTATTTAAGCGCAGTTTGCGTTTTGCCGATTATGCTTTTTCAATATGTACACGTACCGTTCTACTTTGGCGGCACAACACTACTCATTCTTGTCGGCGTGGCCCTTGATACCAGTCAGCAAATTCAATCGCATATGATTACGGCACGGTACGAAAACGTAATGAAGGGTGTTAAATTTCGTAGCAGGAGGATTCAATATTGAACATCCTGTTATTTGGACCTCCCGGAGCTGGTAAGGGAACTCAGTCAAGTTTGCTTGTTGAACGTAAAAAAATGAGTCACATCAGCACCGGAGATTTATTTCGCTCGGCCATTAAAAATGCCACTCCATTAGGTAAAGAGGCCAAGGGTTATTTAGATGCAGGTAAACTTGTTCCTGACGCTGTTACTATCGGAATGGTGCAAGAGGCGTTGAAGAATCTAAAGGGACAATCTTTCATACTTGATGGATTTCCACGTAATTTGTCGCAGGCAGATGCTTTAGAAACCTTACTTCGCGAACACCATTTACGTTTGGATAGAGCTGTATTTCTTGAGGTCGCCACCGACGAACTTGTGGCTCGGCTCTCTGGTCGGCGCACATGTCGCTCCTGTGGGGCAACGTACCACGTGACGGGCAAACCGTTAAAGGACGGGGTTCATTGTGATGTTTGTGGTAGCCAGGAGATTTATCAGCGGCCGGATGACCAACCAGGCGCAATTCGCACGCGTTTGGAGGTGTATGAAGCATCGACGAAACCGCTCAAAGATTATTATGAAAAAACTGGCCAGCTGCGATTGGTAAATGGATCGGGTGATTTGGAAACGATTTACATGCGAATTGAAAAGGCATTGGAGGCATAGGTCTGATTTCAGTATTCAGCTTAAAAAAGCTGGACGAATAAATGGCCAAGGTGTTAATGTCGGCGGTCCCGATTTTGCATTGTATTGAGTTAGAGCGCGCGGATTAAAACGACTGTTGGTTTTCGCGCGGAGGTAAACATGAAAGTCAGAGCATCAGTTAAACGGATTTGCGTTAAATGCAAAGTTATCAAAAGGCGCGGTGTCGTGCGTGTGATTTGTGAAAATCCCAAGCATAAGCAGCGTCAAGGTTAATTAATTCGAGGAGTAAAATGGCACGTATAGCAGGCGTCGATTTGCCACGAAATAAACGAATGGAAGTTGCATTGACCTATATCTATGGCATCGGCCGTCCGCGCGCTCGCAAAGTTTGTGAAGCGGCCGGCATTGATACTGATTTGCGCAGCGACAACCTAACTGATGAGCAGATCGTAAAAATTCGAGCCGCCATCGATGCCGGCGGTAAAATCGAAGGCGATCTCAAACGTGAAGTCTCTATGAACATCAAGCGTCTCATCGATCTTGGTTGTTACCGAGGATTGCGCCATAAAAAGGGACTTCCGGTACGCGGTCAAAGAACCCGGTCAAATGCGAGAACGCGCAAAGGTCCGAGAAAAACAGTGGCTAACAAAAAAATGGCAGTTAGCGGTTAATTGAAAATTTATATTGTAACAAAAGGTATCAAAATAAGGTGTGAGAATGGCAGAGACTGAAAAGAAAGCCGAAAAAACCGAGAAAACTGAAAAGCCAAATTCGACAGCCGGTTCTGCGCCAAAGAAAAAGACGAAGCGCAATGTCCCGGTCGGGCGCTGTTACGTTCAAGCGAGTTTTGGTAATACGATCGTCACTTTTACTGATGGTACGGGCAATGCGATATGCTGGTCGTCCGCAGGACTTCAAGGATTTAAAGGGAGCCGAAAAGGGACGCCGTTTGCGGCGCAGGTGGCAGCTGAGGATGCTGGCCGCAAAGCTCTAGAAAGCGGAGTAAAATCGGTTGATCTTTTTGTTAACGGACCAGGTGCCGGCCGTGAACCCGCTGTTCGCGCAATTGCTGGACTTGGGATTCGCATTTCATCGTTACGTGATGTGACGCCAGTCCCGCATAACGGTTGCCGTCCCCCTAAGCGTCGTCGAATTTAAAAGTTAGGAGAATTAAAGCATGCAGCAGCATTATTATAAATTTTGGAGAGATTTGATCCGGCCAAAAGGCTTTGAAGTAGACAAAGACAGCCTTTCTGAAAGTTACGGCCGATTTATTGTTCGCCCGCTTGAGCGTGGATACGGGGTTACACTAGGTAATTCTTTACGTAGAATCCTGTTAAGCTCCATGATGGGTTCGGCGGTGAGCGCGGTTAAAATCGAAGGCGTGCTGCATGAGTTCAGCACGGTCCCGGACGTTCTTGAAGACGTCACCGATATTGTTTTGAACCTTAAACAAGTTCGGTTTAAACAATTTAATTCTGAGCCTCAGACGCTTAGAATTTCAAAACAGGGCCCTGGCGTAGTGACGGCGGCTGATATTCAAATTAGCGATCAAATCGTTATTTTAAATCCTGAGCAGCACATCGCAACCCTCGGCAAAGACGCCAAGTTTGAAGCTGAAGTCATTGTTATGTTGGGTCGAGGTTATGTCGAGGCAGAGTCGCTTAAAAAAGAATTGCCCATCGGCTATATCGCGGTTGACTCTTTACACAGCCCAATTCGTCGCGTGAACTATTCCGTGTCGAACGCTCGTGTTGGTCAACGAACCGACTATGATGCTCTTGAACTTGAAGTTTGGACCGACGGATCGCTCAAACCCGAAGAAGCAGTATCTCTGGGTTCAAAGATTTTAAAAGAGCAACTTCAGATTTTTCTAACGTTTGATGAAAATCTCGAGCCGCACGAAGAAGAAGTGAAAACGTCTTCGCCGAAACTCAACGATAATTTATTTCGATCGGTTGATGACCTTGAACTTTCAGTTCGCAGT
>JAJYHS010000280.1 GCA_021784635.1 bacterium | reverse complement strand
TAAACGAACCGTTGGAGAAAAAGAAAAGGTACTATGCGCCCTAAGCGGCGGAGTCGATTCAACGGTGGTCGGCAAGTTGCTTACTCAAACGCTCGGGGCCGAACGCGTCATCTGCGTGTTTGTCGACAACGGGCTGTTGCGAAAAAATGAATTTCAAGAAGTGCTTAAAAGCTATCAAGAAATGGGTTTAAATGTAAAAGGTTTAGATGCCAAGAAATCGTTTCTTAAGCGCCTTGAGCAGGTGACCGATCCTGAAAAAAAGCGGACAATCATTGGCCATACATTCATAGATATTTTTAAAGAAGAAATCAAAAAACATGACGGCATTGCATATTTGGCGCAAGGTACGTTGTACCCGGACGTCATCGAATCCGTTTCGCCGCGTGGCCAAAGTGCCACTATTAAAACCCACCACAACGTCGGGGGGCTGCCGAAAGATTTGGATTTAAAATTGGTTGAACCGTTACGCGAATTGTTTAAAGACGAAGTACGCGTTCTTGGTTTAAATCTTAAAATTCCGCCATATTTTTTGACTCGGCATCCGTTTCCGGGGCCGGGGCTGGGCATTCGCATAATTGGCGCCGTAACCGATGAATTGCTGACCATCCTCCGCGAAGCCGACGCCATTTACCTCGATGAACTGAAAAAGGCGAATCTATACTCGCGCATTTGGCAGGCGTTTGCCGTGCTGCTTCCGATTCGAACGGTGGGCGTACAGGGCGACGGGCGAACGTACGATCATACGATCGCGTTGCGCGCGGTAACCTCAAATGACGGGATGACCGCAGATTGGTTTTCATTTTCTGGGGAATTTTTACGTCGCGTCTCGAGCCGTATTACGAACGAAGTTCGCGGTGTGAATCGCGTCGTGTACGACGTTACCAGTAAACCTCCGGCGACGATTGAGTGGGAGTGACGGCATGAGTTCGCAATTTGTACATCTTCATGTTCACTCGCAGTATTCATTGCTGGAGGCGACCTGCGAATTTACGAGTCTGTGCGCGCGAGCGAAAGATTTTGGCATGCCGGCGGTTGCGCTTACCGATTACGGTAACATGTTCGGCGCGATTGAGTTTTATTTTGCGGCAAAAAAAGCGGGGATAAAGCCCATTATCGGTCTTGAAGTCTACTTGGCGCCGCGCGGGCGAAAGGTAAAAGGTGAAAACCCTGAAGCGGCCCGGCTGCCGAATCGGCGGTTGGTGCTTCTCGCGCAGAACTATGCCGGTTATCAGACGTTGTGCCGCATTTCTTCGATCGGCTACCAGGAGGGTTTTTACTACCGCCCGCGTATCGATGATGCGGTTTTGCTCACCAACAACAACGATTTAATCGCGATATCGGGCTCTCTGATGGGTGATGTCGCATGGACGTTTAAAAATTTGGGTGAAGAGCGTGCTGGGGAACGGCTCGATTTTTATCAAAATCTTTTTGGTGACCGATTTTATTTAGAGCTCAACCGGACTGGACTTAAAGATTGGGATGAAGTTTCACCTTATCTGATCGCTGAGTCAAAAAATCGCAACATAAAACTTGTCGCGACGAATGACGTGCACTATACGCTGCCGCAAGATCAAGTGGCGCAAGAAGTATTAATCTGTATTGGCACGAATAAAACGTTGCAAGATCCGGCGCGTTTTCGTTTGGGATCTGACCAATTTTATTTCAAAAGTGCCGAGCAAATGCGGGAGTTGTTTCGTGATCTGCCCGAAGCTTGTGATACTACGCTAGAAATCGCCGAACGCTGTAATTTGGAATTTCAACTGAAATCGCCGGATGGCAAACCGATTTACCATTTGCCGTCGTATCCAACCGAAAACAATGTTTCGCTCAAAGATGAAATTGAACGGATGGCGCGATTGGGTCTCGAACGCCGGTTTCGTGAACACGCGGCGCGCGGCGAACCGGTAGCGGAAGAAAATAAGCCCCGGTATTTCGAGCGGCTTGAGTACGAGCTCAAGGTGATCGATCAGATGGGATTTAATGGGTACTATCTGATCGTTCAGGACTTTATCAACTGGGCGAAATCCAATGGCGTACCGGTCGGTCCGGGTCGCGGCTCCGGCGCAGGGTCGCTTGTCGCTTTTTCACTCGGGATTACCGATCTCGACCCGATGGCGTACAATTTGATCTTCGAGCGATTTTTAAATCCGGAACGAATTTCGATGCCCGATTTCGACGTCGATTTTTGCCAAGATAATCGCGGGCGCGTGATCGATTACGTAACGAAGAAATACGGGGAGCGCTCGGTTTCGCAAATTATTACGTTCGGTAAACTTCAAGCCAAGGCCGCCATTCGTGATGTTGGCCGTGTCCTCGGTATGACTTATGGAGAAGTGGACGTCGTCGCAAAGTTGGTCCCCGAAAAATTGGGAATTACGCTTAATGAAGCGATCGAGACGGAGCCGCGATTACGTGAACTCATTGACGACGATCCGAAAATTGCCACTCTTCTTGATTTAGCAAAAAAGATAGAGGGGCTTACGCGCCATGCGGGCATTCACGCGGCAGGGGTGATTATCGCGGATGGAGATATTGTCAGTCACGCGCCACTATACAAAGGCGGTGACGGCGAGAATATCGTTCAGTTCGACATGAAGCACTCAGAAAAGTTGGGTTTAATCAAATTCGACTTTCTGGGGCTTACAACGCTTACTCATATTCAAAACACATTCGAGTTAATAGAAAAGAATCGCGGTAAGAAAATTGCATCGACCGATATTTCGCTTAAAGATCCCAATGTCTACGGCATTATGAGCCGAGGTGACACCGCGGGGATATTCCAGTTTGAAGGTGAAGGGATCACTGACCTTATCCGCAAAGCTCAACCGACCCGGTTCGAAGACATTGTTGCCATTAACGCTCTATATCGGCCGGGTCCGATGGATATGATCCCCGAGTGGCTCGAGCGCCGCAGCGGGCACCGGTCGGTTGAATATATATTTCCGGAGCTTGAGTCGATTCTGAAAGAAACTCACGGGATTATTGTTTACCAAGAGCAGGTGATGCTCATCGCGGCCCGCATCGCAAATTACTCACTGGGTGAAGCAGACATTCTTCGAAAGGCAATGGGTAAGAAAATTGCCGCTGAAATGGTTAAACAGAAATCGCGTTTTCTCGACGGCGCAAAAAAGAATGGCTTCGACGCGCAGAAATCAGAAGAATTGTTCGATTTGATGGCGAAATTTGCTGAGTATGGGTTCAATAAATCGCACGCCGCTGTTTATTGCGTCATCGCCGCCTACACCGCGTATTTGAAACATTATTATCCGACAGAATTTTACGCTGCACTTCTTACAACTTCGTCCAGCGACACCGACAAAGTAGTCAAATATGTGAAAGACGCAAGATTGCACGGGATTCATGTTCGCCCGCCGCATATCAACGTTTCGGAATTTAAATTTAGCGTCGATGGCGATGATATAGTTTTTTCGTTAGGAGCGATCAAAGGCGTAGGACAATCGGCCGTTGAGGCAATAGTTGAAGCACGTAAGGCGCAGCCTGACAGTCGTTTTACAACGCTCGAAGATTTTTTTGCGTCGGTTGATTTAAGGCGCGTCAATAAAAAAACAGTGGAATGTCTAGTCAAAGCCGGCGCCCTTGATGATTACGGATTCAATCGTTCTGAACTGATGCAGGGTTATGGCAAATTTATAGAGCGCGCCGAAGCGAAACGCCGCGACGAAGCGCTCGGGCAGTCGAGTTTGTTTGCAATGACGGAAAATTCCGATCAGGACTCGGTCAAACTCGATCCGTGCGCGGAGTGGTCACGTTCGGCAAAACTCGCTTTTGAAAAAGAAGTGCTAGGATTTTATTTGAGCGGCCATCCGCTGGATTCTTACGGCAATCTTCTTTCGCGTTATACGACGGGGACGGTATTCGAGCTAGAAAAGACTCCGTCC
>JAJYHS010000293.1 GCA_021784635.1 bacterium | reverse complement strand
TTTTCACGCGGTTATCTCCCATCGAAGCGGTGAAACAGAAGATGCAACGATTGCCGACCTCAGCGTGGGCTTTGAATGCGAGCAAATTAAAACGGGCAGCCTGTGCCGGAGCGAACGTATCGCAAAATATAACCAGCTGTTAAGAATTGAAGAGGAGATTGGGCCGAAAGTCCAGTATTGGGCCGCAGACGCGTTCCGCTTTCGATAAATTTTAGGTAAAATTTAGTTTGGATGATCCGTCGTTTTTTTAATCGAATTGGTCAAAGAATTTCTGATTTTGTTCAACACCCGTTGCGAATATTCGTAATTTGTCTCGTTGTCGTGACGGCCGGTTTAATTCTAAATGGTACATTATTTCGGCTTTGGAATTTGAATCATGATTCAAATCTTATTGCTGCGCGCACGGTGCAACTTCGCAACCAAACGAAGAAAATCGACAAAAAACTTCGTGAAACTCGAGACCCCAGTTTTCTTGAGCTCGAGGCGCGTGAGCGATTGAACCTCGCCAATAAAGGAGATCTGGTTTTTGTCTTTTCTCGTAATTAGATCCCGGCCAACAAATTATTGCACAATACAGGGGGTAAACTGTCATGATCAACGGTCGTGTCAAATGTTACTTTCACAGTAAGGGCTACGGATTTATCGAAGATTTCGATGGCCGTGAAGTTTATTTTCATTTCAGCGCGGTTGAAGGTGCTACCGCCAACGATATCGTCATCGGTGCGGGTGTAGCGTTTGACGTTATAACCACTGAGCTTGGCCTAGAAGCATTTTGTGTGCATTTGTTTGCCGCTTGATTGCGCGACCGCTTTGTGCGAAAAGGGTGGCAACATGAATAAATGGTTGGCAGGTGACATTCGAAATTTGCGCCTACGGTTGGGTTGGTCGGGCGCTGATTTTGCACGATTTTTTGGTGCAACACCTGACCTTGTCGCAAAATGGGAGCGCAACGAAAAGGCGCCAAGTTCCGACGATGTTTTGCAGTTGGATCGGCTGTCATTTTACGCCGAATCGCATTCCGAACAGATTGAGCGTCAGCCGGTTGCCGATCGTTATCTCGACGAAATGGGCCGGGAGCAAATTCATTCCGACACGATTTCGCGTATAATCCAATATAAATGAAAAAACTTTACCTGGTTGATGTGAGCTCGATGTTTTTTAGGGCGTTTTTTGCCTTGCCGCCTCTGCGAACGTCAAAGGGGCTACCGACAAATGCTCTTTATGGCTTTCTGGCGATGAGTATTAAACTGTTGCGCGAAAATCGGCCGGATTACATGGCCTATTGTTTTGACCGCAAAGAGCCCACTTTTAGAAATGAAATGTATCCCGATTACAAGGCCAATCGCGCTGAGATGCCCGATGATTTAGCTCCCCAATTGCCGTACGTTCGTCAGTTAACAGGTCTACTTGGCATACACGCTCTCGATAAGCTGGGCTATGAAGCAGACGACATTATCGGCAGTCTTGCCGTCTTTGGCGCTAAACACCGATGTGAAGTTTCAATCGTCAGTGGCGACAAAGATTTCGCGCAACTTGTAAACCATCACGTCACTCTTTACGACACGATGAAAGATGTCCGTTATGACAGGCAAGGAGTTATCGAAAAATGGGGTGTGACCCCCGAACAAATGATCGATTACTTGGCGATTGTCGGCGATACGAGCGATAATATTCCGGGTATCCGCGGAGTGGGGCCAAAAGGCGCGCAAAAACTTCTAGCGGAATTTAAAACGCTTGAAAACATTTATGAACATCTGAACGACATCAAAAGTGAAAGTCTGAGAAAAAAACTTCAGGACGGACATGCCGATTCGTTGTTGGCAAAAAAGCTCGTGACGATTCGCACCGACCTCGATGTTTGTAACGACCTTGAAGCTCTCCGGCTGCAACCGATTGATCGCGATAAAATCATCGCGCTATTATCTGAATTGGAATTCGACGCATTCGCGCGCAAATTGTTTCCGGGTGAGGCGACGGCTACTGTTGAAAGTGATTCCACAAGTCGCGGCGGTGCCGGCTCCAAATCGTCTGAACACGAAAGCGATGAAAAAGACGCGTCGTCAAAAAATGGCCGACGCCAGTCCACTATTTCGCAAGTTGGCATTCAACCTTGGCCGCGCGATAAATGGACGACGGCACAATTGCGGGAGCGGGTTCAGCCTTATAGTGAAATTTGGGTGGTGGAGAATGAACGCGGATTTTGTCTTGGTTATTCCGGCAAATCCGTTCAAGTGGATGCGACGCTTGCCGAAATTGGACAAGTGTTGGGCCCAAAACTTTTGCGGTGGAAGGGCTTTGATATCAAAACGGTGTGGAAACATCTCCATTTTGAAAAGCCCATAACACCGGTGTGGGATTCAATGCTTGCGGCGTACGTCGCTCGCGCGGGTGAAATTGACGGTTTTCCGTCCGTTTATGAATTTCATTTGGGCAAAAAGGTGCAGGACTTGGCTGCTCCCGAAGATATTTTATTTTGTGAGCGCGAATTAGAGGTCGAACTTCGGCGTCAACTCGAATCGACTCGCGGCTTTGAAATATTGAACGGTATGGAGTTGCCTCTTGTCCCCGTTCTCTATGATATGGAGCGCAGAGGCGTCTACATCGATAAAAAAACTTTAAACGAACAGAGCGTCGAACTTGCCCGCGATATCGATGTGTTAGAAAAAAAAATATATCAACAAGCCGACGAGAGCTTTAACATCGCAAGTCCCAAACAGCTCGGAGCCATTTTATTCGAAAAGTTAAAAATTCCGTTGGTGAAAAAAACAAAAACCGGTTATTCGACCGATAGCGACGTGTTGTCGAAATTGGCCCCGGTGTATCCGATTTGCGATTCTGTTTTGAAGTACCGAGAGTTAACGAAACTGAAATCGACATACGTTGATGCGTTGCCGGAGTTGATTGACCCTTCCGATGGCCGTGTTCACACGAATTATCAACAGGCTGTGACGCAAACGGGCCGTCTTTCGAGTGTGAACCCAAATTTGCAAAACATACCGATTCGTACGGAACGCGGTCGTGCTATTCGCAAGGCATTCATCGCACCAATGGGGCAGTGTTTATTGTCGTTAGACTACAGCCAAGTGGAGTTGAGAATTTTGGCTGAAATCACCGGAGATAAGGGACTCAGATCGGCTTTTAGCAGAAATTCAGATATCCATGCGGCAACTGCGGCCGAAATTTTTGGCGTTCCGATGCGCGAAGTAACTCCTGAGCAGCGTAGGATGGCAAAAGCGGTAAATTTCGGGATCGCTTATGGCCAGGGGGTGTTTGGTCTCTCCGAATCGCTTGAAATCTCGCGTGACGATGCCAAAACGATTATCGAAAATTATTTTCAAAAATTCAAAGGCGTTAAAGATTATATGTTGAGTACGGTGGCGACCGCCAAAAAGCAAGGGTACGTCGAGACGCTTTTTGGCCGGCGTCGTTACATTGGCGAATTTAAATCGCAAAACGGCGGCATTCGAAAATTTGGCGAGCGAGCGGCAATTAATGCCCCCATTCAAGGTACAGCAGCCGATATTATAAAAAAGGCGATGATTGAAGTGTACCAGTCGTGCGAAGTTCCGATGATTCTACAAGTTCACGATGAACTCGTTCTAGAAGTTCCAATGGATGAAGTCGAAGCGCACGCGAGTCGCATTCGAAATATTATGGAATCTGTAGTCCGTTGGAGCGTTCCGCTGGAAGTAAATGCGGCCTGGGGTGAAAACTGGGAAGACGCTCACGCCTAAAGCGTTTGCCATCCGGCGACGCGACCGAATTCAAAGTACACGACTCGGGTTTCTTTTTGATATCCGCTTTTAGTTGAAATTTCTTTGGTGTAGCTCCAACGCTCGTTTTGGTACACGGGATTACCGGCGTATTCGATATCGGTGGGTTCGCCCCAACTTT
This sequence comes from bacterium, assembly GCA_021784635.1. Taxonomy (GTDB): domain Bacteria; phylum Bdellovibrionota; class Bdellovibrionia; order Bdellovibrionales; family UBA1609; genus RBG-16-40-8. The sequence goes on along the minus strand of JAJYHS010000293.1, from coordinate 59 downwards.
GCTCGACTTCGTTGCCGGTCATCCCGAGCGCGATATTGTTGTCTTTGATTATTGTGGCC
>JAJYHS010000108.1 GCA_021784635.1 bacterium | reverse complement strand
CCCCATTCTCTATAAAAATCCATTGTTTTGACTCCGCCCCATCGCGAAAGACTGGTGGTTTCAATGCGATTCTCGAAACCCGGTGATCGCAAATTGAAATTGAGCCGCGAAGCCAAGCGATCAATCAGTGCGTAACCGTCTATATCACTCCAATAGATTAAAGCTCGATCATTAATTCGATCTCCACGATCGGGCCATAGGACGCTCGCATGCACGGCTAAAGCCAAATCGTTTTGCCATGCACTAACACTCTCTTCACTTAACGGTGCCGGATGAACAACTTCATTTAGCATCTCATCGGTCACATCGTCGTAAAACAATTGAGGGGCTGTTTGCACACCGAAGCGCGTGCGATCGCCCAAACACGCCAGCGCCAACGTTGGGGCCGCAAGTGAATAAAGATTAACTCTATACCGAGGTAACTCACTCGACAGACCGGAAATGAAGTGCCGTGCGTGCGAAACGCGAATTTGCACTAAATTTTTATCGGCAAGCAATGACTCAAGCTTTTCACAATTGTACGTACGGCCCAACAGCGGATCGTCAACACTATAAAGTAAAAGTAAATCTTCGCGTCCGAGCGTCGAAACCCATTCGTCGGGAGCGTCTAAAACGCTCAATTCAAGCGGCATCAACTTATAACCAAGTTTAGCCAACGGCAAAATTGCCATTTCGAAATATGGGTTCATTTTGTTGAAATAAAAAACCTTTTTCTTTAGCGGATAAAGTTGCGACACGCCTATAACAGCTTCGACAAGCGCGTGTCTTATCCCTTGATAGATGCGGGCTTCAGCGCCAAAGTCTACCGCATGACCCGCCAGCCTCTCGCTAACTGAATCGTTAATTCTTTGCCAATTCCCTGAAGCACGAAAATCGATGTGCACTCACGCACCGCCGGCCACTAGATACCGGCCTTGTGACGTTCTTGGTCGTCCAAGCGACTGGGTATTCCGCCTTTTAAATTGGCCCGATACGCGAGATGTTGAATATCGTAGGTAAACTCGCCGCCATTGAGCGCTGGAGTTTGCCATTCAGGCCCCATGCGAATGGCATCAACGGGGCATGCCTCCTCGCAAAAGCCGCAAAAGACGCAACGTAAAATATCGATTTCATAACTGATCGGATATTTTTCAACTGTAGGATCATCATGCTCAGCCGCTTTAATTGTTATACATTGCGCCGGACAATTGGTCGCGCATAACATGCAAGCCGTGCAACGAACACTCCCATCTTTTTTTACGGTGAGAACGTGATTGCCTTTAAAGCGCGGGCTGTACTCGTATTTTTCTTCTGGATAATTAAGAGTTTGCATTTTGTCCCGAACAAATAAATTCCGCAGCATTTTTTTACACGTAAGACCCATCCCCGAAAAAATAGCAGGTAAATACCATTGTGATCGGGCCGAAGGACGCTTAACAACGTAACTCACAGTGCACCTCCTTCGTGAATAAGAAAATTCGTCTTCAAATGATGTGGTGGTACCGGTCGCAAATTCATGTCCAGTTCTTCACCCGACATTAAATGCACGGCTTCTTCTAGGGTGAGGGCACCAGCGACAATCGTCGTACCGCGTTTCACTTTTTGTTCAAGTCCGGCAAAGTTAGTGTACGTGCCATCCCTTTCAATAAACGTTTTCATCGGGATTTGCACCGTGTTCGTTGGTGATTGGTCCACCGCCGCGCTGTTGCCCGCTGAAAGCCAAATCAGGTTCGGTATCTGAGTAAACAAACGCAATTTTATTTCGAGATCTGGAAATACCGAAAGATTTTCGGGGCCCGCCACAACAACATGCGTAAAGGCGCCGGAGTTGATTTTACCCTCGAAGTCGAGCCACTTCGTTTTAATCGCTAATTTTTCTAACCGTGTAGCTAACCCTTTGGTGTTGGGATTTCGGTCACCACGAAATAATAATCCGTCAAAGCCATTCATATCTTCAGGGTTATTCACCCAGTGGTAAATGTTACGAACACCGAGCCCAGAGGCAAAAAACTGAAAAAGCGCATCGTAATCTTCGTTCGTATATTGACCGGTGACGACAAGCGCTACTTTTTCTGCCCCGCCAACCCGAATGGCCTCACGAAGTTTTGCCCCTGTGTCTTTTGCCACTGCTCCCGCATCGAGTTGTTGCCAGTGGTCTTTTGAACCTACTTTAGCGGTCGTCAGGCGAGCGTCGAGATTCGTAAATTTATAAATATCGCGCCCCTTGTCGCACATCCAGTAGCCGTTAACTTTATCGTTTTGCACAGGCTTCACCCGCCATGTGCCCTCTTCATTGTAGTAAACTTTGACGTTGCAACCCGTCGAGCAACCCGTGCATATCGACCGCGCCTCTTTCAAATACCAAACACGTTGGCGAAATCGAAAATCTTTCGAGGTCAATGCCCCGACCGGGCAAATGTCGATTGTATTGTGTGAATAATTATTGTTGAGCGGTTTATTGTGGAACGTACCAATTTCACTGCGATCCCCTCGGTTAAAAATTCCGAGCTCGTTGGTTTTGGTGACCTCTTCGGTAAAACGCACACATCTCGAGCACAAAATGCAACGTTCGGAATCAAGTACGACTGTCGGTCCAAGGTCGACCACTTTATGCTTTTTTTGTTTCGGTTCAGCCATCTCCGGGTCATATTGTCCGTAGCGCATATATTGCTCTTGAAGTCCGCACTCACCTGCTTGGTCGCAAATCGGGCAATCGAGCGGATGATTAATTAAATGAAAATCCATCCCCCAGCGAACCGCTTCTTTTACGCCTTCAGATTTATTAGTAACGACCATTCCATCCGTAACCGTTGTGTTGCACGCAATTTGAAGTTTCTTTTGCCCTTGAATTTCTACAAAACACAAACGGCAAACGCCCGCGACGGACAAACCTGGATGCCAACAGTAGTGAGCAATTTCTTCGCCGGCCAGCTCGAAAGCTTGGATAACCGTTGTGCCGGGATTAACTTCGATCGTTTTGCCGTTAATGGTGCATTTCAGCATAACTATATCCTTCTTTCTTCACTTTCGAACGGCCTTCACGAACGTAAAACTCAAATTCGTCGCGAAACTTCGAAACGAAACTTATTGTCGGCATGGCCGCCGCATCGGAAAGGGCGCAAATTGTCCGGCCCATCATATTTTTTGCCACTTTGTCGAGAAGCTGCACGTCTTGTAAACGCCCCTGGCCCAGCACGATACTTGTCACAATTTTATCAAGCCAGCCGGTACCTTCGCGGCAAGGGGTGCACTGCCCGCACGATTCGTGATGATAAAAATGCAAGATTACTTTCATGAGATCGACCATGCAGTTCGAGTCGTCAATCACGATCACCGCACCTGAACCAAGCATTGAACCCATTTGGGCCAAACACTCGTAATCCATTGTTGCGCGCATGGCCTCTTCAGCAGTCAACACAGGGGCCGATGAGCCCCCCGGAATTACGGCTTTGAGTTTGCGACCCGGCTTCAAGCCACCGCACAAATCAAAAATCAAATCTTTAAGCGGATAACCAAGCGGCACCTCGTAATTTCCAGGCTTTATAACGTTGCCGCTAACTGAAAAAAGCTTAGTGCCTGCTGACTTTTCTGTACCGTTTTTGCGATAGGCTTCGGCGCCATCACGCACAATGTATGTCACGGCCGCAAGTGTTTCGACGTTATTCACAATCGTCGGCTTGCCCAAATAACCTTGTATCGCCGGGAATGGCGGCTTCAATTTCGGCTGCCCTTTGCGCCCTTCGAGCGACGAAATCATTCCGGTTTCTTCGCCGCAAATGTAAGCGCCGGCGCCCGAATAGACGTCCATATCGTGGTCAAAGTGGCTGCCTAAAATATTTTTACCTAAAAAGCCGCCGTCATAGGCCTCGCGAATGGCTGTCTCGATTGCGTGCCGGCTATCTGTATATTCACCGCGAATGTAAATGTACGATTTCTTCGACTGCACGGCAAAAGCCGATATAATCATACCTTCTATGAGTTGATGCGGGGCC
>JAJYHS010000233.1 GCA_021784635.1 bacterium | reverse complement strand
GCTGTCGCTCATGCCCGGAAAAGCGTGCATATTAAATTTGTCGCCCGAAATCATGGGCCTTAAGTTTAAATTGCAAAGATGAAAAATGGGCCGGTTGATCACAATTTCACTCATAAAAAAAGAAGCACGCGAGAAGCATCGAAGAAGCAAAAAAGAAGCATAATCACGAAATTTCGCGAAATTTCATGAAATGTTCGAGTTGCGACAACCAGGCCGGTTATTGTGATTTCAACTACTTGTAACGTTTTGCTTTTTCGACTTGCCGCTGAAACTTGGCTACTTTAAATGGCGGAGAGGGTGAGATTCGAACTCACGAGACCTGTTTAGGGCCTACTCGATTTCGAATCGAGCGCCTTCGACCACTCGGCCACCTCTCCGCTGTAAACAACACGAATGTTTAAACAGTAAAAAACTTCTAACTTAAACTCGCCTCAACCTCAAGACCTACCTCGCGCTAACGCCTTGGTTCGCTCAAGCAAACAACATCGGAGGCGATTGCATCCATCGCTCTATGTCTTGGCGGGCGTTTTTTACGTCTTGATAACCCAGTTCAATCAATGAGCGCGTGAAACTTGGCTCAAACAATATATAGCTTGCGAGCTCGGCCGTCTCATGACGGCTCCCCAAACCATTCAACATAAAATCGACAGTACCTGGGAGCCCCTCTTTAGCCTTAACTTCGGCAATTGCCGAAATGTCACGGCTAGGTTGAATCACAAGCGTATCAATAAACGTGTAGTCAGAACGATCGGTCGTGACGTCCTTTTTGAGCGCTTTCAATATTTCATTCATGTGCCGAACGCGCTCAAGATCGATGTCAAATGTGTCGAAAAAAAGTGCGTTCAATATGCTACCAGCTAATTTTGCAATTCCGGGTACTTCCGCTTCGGCCGACGACTTCTTCGGATGCTTTTTTTCATGCGTGAGATTCTCGTTTCGGTTCGGCCGTTCGGTCGGGCCGCGCACGCCTACCATCAAAATTTTATTGTCGCCCATGTGAATACTCGGACTTATAGGAGTTGTACTGCGAAACGCACCATCCCCGTACGCTTCACCCTCAAACGCGACGCTGGGGAAGACAATCGGTATCGCACACGAAGCCATAATGTGATGCGGACGGATTTTCGTTGAAAGTGACACCCGCCGCGCTCGATCCCAACTGACAGGATTTTTCGATTCTATAAATGTCACGGTTTTGCCCTGAGTATAGCTGTAAGCTGAGCACGCAAAACCATCGATCAACCCTGCCGCGATGTTCTTTTGAATTTTTGAATATTCAATGCCGTCAGTAACTAAGTTCCAAAGCGGTTCTGTATCGAGCAACGAATGGGCAAGTTTTTTTGAAAATAAGGGCCCAAACGTCAAATCGCGTATCCACCGTACGCTGTTTCGGCCCATTGCCAACGCATCGGTACGGTAAACTTGTTCAGGTTTTAAATACGACCAAACGTCTACTAATTTTCTCGCCGATTCATGAAACTGCCCAACGCCCGTGACACAATAAACTGCATTTATTGAGCCGGCGCTCACGCCGCACCAATTGCGAATCGGATTCTTTTCGCCGACCAGTTCAAGATCACGCAGAATTTCAGACAACGCGAGAAGCACTCCCGCTTGATATGCACCGCGCGCCCCGCCGCCAGTTAAATTAATACCAAATGAAACCAATAATTCTCTCCGCCCCTACAAAATACCTTCACTCATATTACCGGGGGAGCGAACGAACAGCAACAACACGCAACTTATGGCCGCGCCGACAGCGCCGTACATGAACGGACCCGAAGAACCAAAATGATCCCAAATTAAGCCAGCAGAAACGCTTGCAATCAACCCGCACAAGCCGGTGACCATGCCCCTAAAGCCAAGCGCCGCGCCCTTAAATTCAGAAGCGACCAAGTCAATCGCCCAGGCTTTACCGACGCCTTCAGTTGCCCCCATGTAAATACCGTAAACCGCTAAAAGTCCAGAAAACGCAAGCGGCGAACTCGCACGCGTAAAACCCAAATAGACACAGGCAAAAAGTACAAATCCAAAAATTAAAACCTGTTTGCGGCCGAGACGATCAGACAAGTGGCCAAGCCACGGGCTCGTCACCGAATAAAAAACGTTATAAAACCCGTACAGTAAAATCACGCCCGTCAAACTAACGCCAACGGATTTCATCTTAAGAAGCAAAAAGGCATCACTCGAATTCGCAAGTGAAAATACTCCTAGGGCGATCAAATATTTTTGAAATTGAACCGGAAGATTTTTGATTCGAAGACGGGCCTGCGCCTTTTTTAACCGCGGCTCCTGTACCGTTGGTTGCGATGCCAGCGAATTTTGAGCACTCTGGCCAGCGCGCCGCCGTTCACGCACTGAAAAAACAAGCAGTACAGCAATTAGCGCCGGAATTGCAGACAAAAAATAAATAAGCCGCAAATGGTGACCGTCTTCTTTTAGTAGAACAAGTGCAAGTAGGGGCCCCAATACAGCGCCGAGGCTATCCATCCCCCGATGCCAGCCGAATGCACGGCCAAGAGATTTTTTTTCAACTGAATCGGCCAAAAGCGCGTCGCGTGGCGCACCCCGAACCGCTTTACCCAGCCGGTCAAAAGCGCGCGCAAAAAACACAAATGGCCACGACTGGGCAAGTCCGATAAGAGGGCGGGCAATCGTCGAAAGTGAATATCCGGCAATTACAAAGGGACGCCGCTCCCCGATTGTGTCCGACCATTGGCCAAAATACACTTTTAAAAGGCTTGCGAGAAATTCCGAAAACCCTTCGATCCAACCGACTGAGGCCATTGACGCGCCTAACACGACCGTCAAAAAAATCGGCGTTATCGGGTAAAGCATTTCAGTAGAAATATCATTAAAAAGCGAAACAAGACCTAGCCGAAATACAATTTCATTCATCGAAAAGTGAAATCCATCGGCCTGGTTGAATTTTTGCAATTTCAGCCGGAGGAGTTGAATCCCATAGACTAAGCACGTGCCCACCGCCGCCTGATCCGGTCGGCTTTACGGATAATGCCCCGGCACCAAGAAGCTCGCGCATATGTTGGTCGAGCGCGCCTTCACAAAGCCCCCATTGATAAAAACAATCGCGTGAAATGTCGAGAGCCCGTGCCAAGTCTTCTTGCGCTTGTACAACTTCAACAGATAATAAAGCTTTCTCGGCAAGCTCCACTGCGTCTCGCATTTGTTGATCGAGTTTCTCGCCTAAATGCGGCGAACGCGAGCGTAAATCGCCCACACGCTTCACGCACTCAGATGTGACCCCTCGTTTGCCGGAATATGAAAGATATAGATGCGGTCGCCATGCCGGTGTAATTGCTTGCCACTCGCCTCCACGTGAAAATTTCAGCCCGCGACCTTCGAGCGCGACGGCTATATCGACGCCGCTACTTTCACCGTGAAATATATTTTCGAGGTTTCGCGCAAATTCGTAAATTTGCGCCGGTTCAATAAATCCGAGGACTTGAAACCAACGGCCAATACCCACACACAATGCGGCCGATCCGCCGAGCCCTGCACCTAACGGAATGTGACTCGTCACCTTCAATTTGCCGATTAGATCTTCGCGCTTGCGTTCAACTCTCCCCAATGCTTTTTCAAGCACACCCCAAAATAATATCGAAAGTTCCTCACCGTTCGGACCATCGAAAGACACTTGTAGCCCTGGTGAATTATCATGCGGCAGCTGTTGGTTGGTTGCTTGCCACAAAAACTGCATGGTAGTCGCTCGTGTCGGGAACACCAGTGCCGGTGAACCTCGAATGACGGCATGCTCGCCCGCGAGAATCCATTTGCCATACGTCGATATTGAAATTGAACGGCTCAACAATTCCCTCCGCGCGAGGGCATCAATTCTTGCGTTTTATTATAAGACGCAAAAATTTGAACGGGCTGGTGAACACCCTCAATACATTTTGAAAAATTCAAGGCCACTTCGAGCTGGTTCGAGCGGTACAACAAATGTACATTCGAGATC
>JAJYHS010000240.1 GCA_021784635.1 bacterium | reverse complement strand
AAGCCGGAGACAACGGACTAGTCAGCGGGAATAGTATGCGGGGGCAACCGCGAATTGACATCGCCTACGCCCAGCAGCGCCGTGTCCCCCCAAGACGTCTTAGAGATAAATGAGTTTGCGGGACTGATCTAGGATGAAAAAACACGATGACCCGCTGATGTCGAAACTATTATGAACTACGTTTATTTCTAGCTCGAATTTTGTAAGTATCAATCTTTTTCTTTAATGTGTTTCGATTAATACCAAGAATTTGCGCGGCTCGCAGTTGGTTCCCGCGACAGTTCATGAGCGTTAACTCAATGAGTGGTTTTTCTACTTGTTCCATCACAATGTTGTATAGACCGTTGATTTCCACTTGCGCGTCCGACTGTTGCCGAAAAAGCACTTCAAGTTTGCTTTTCACAAGTTTTTCAAGGCTAACGGATTGCAAATTGGCCACAAAAAGATGATCGGAACTGTTATGTGAAATATGCGAGGGATTATGGGAGTTGTGATGATTGCTGCTTGTCGAACTGGGAGAAGTAGCCAAGGTTCAACCTCCAAAAAAATTTTTAAACGCCACGGGTAGAAGGTGACCAGATATACTTATGAAGCTGCAATTGCAACCGCGCAGGTGATTTTTCTTTCAAAATTTTTTCTGCCAGCCAACGAGGGTCCATTATTTCGAAGCTCGGGCTATAAAGCACGGTGAATTTTTCAGCAATGCAAAACTGCTTGACGAATTGTTCGGACCAATAAAAGTCCTCTTCGGTTCCAATTACAAATTTAAATTCAGAGTTTTCATAACGATTGAGGTTTTCAATATTAAATCTTCCGAGCTCGCCGCTGCTCGGAGTTTTTATGTCAATAATGCATCGAACGCGACAATCAACTTGCCGACAACTGATGTCGCCACTTGTTTCAAGCGACACGCGGTAATTTTCGTTACATAACCGCGATAAAAGCAACAAGGATTCTTTTTGCAAAAGAGGCTCCCCGCCGGTCAAACAGACTTGCCGACAGGGGAACGCGACAATCGCTCGGAGGATCTCATCCACGGTCATTTGGCGACCTTCGTAATAGGCATATTTTGTATCGCAATAATGGCAGCGAAGATGACAGCCCGAGGTGCGAACGAATATGGTGGGGAGCCCGACTAAAGTCGACTCCCCCTGGATACTATAAAAAATCTCATTAATTTTCATGCTCACCGGCTTTAATTCATGCAGTTCAAACTGTAGACTTATTGATGACAATGACTCAACTATTGAAACGTTTCAGCAGGGATATCACGGGGCTTATTTGGCTTTCAACAGGAATTTTTTTGGCCCTGGCTTTGGCAACTTATCACCCCACCGATCCTTCATTAGATTCCATCGGTAGCCATCTTTTGCCCGTTCAAAATGCGTGCGGGTACTTTGGGTCGTATTTAGCCGATATTTTATATCAGCTATTAGGATTCACGGCATGGTTCATTGTTTTCGCAAGCCTGAGGCAGGCATGGCGAAATTTTCTTGGGGAAGAAATTCGAAGTTCACGAATTCGAGGTCTTTGGATTTGCTTATTTCTTCTAACAGTATCAAGCCTTAGCGCCCTATATTTGCCTGACAAAAGATATTTTTCGGGACAAATCCTTGCCAGCGGGATTCTTGGTAAAATTATTAAAAATTCACTTGTTAAAGTTTTTAACCCAACGGGCGTCGCTGTAATACTTTGGACGTTAGCGCTCATCTGGATCGTGTTTTATACAGAAAAGTCACTTGGTCAAATTCTTAAGTCGCCAAAAAAAATTCTACACCATTTATATTTTCCCTTAGGGCGCGCGACGGGGTTCGGCGTTCGGGCGTTGCCAACGATTTTTGCAAAGCTTTCTAAATTATTTGAGACGCCAAAGATTTTAACTGAATCCGCTGCCGCGAAATCAAGTTTAATTCGGGCCGAGCCGTTTCTGCCAATAGTTAAAGGCGAAGACAGCGAACCGATTCAAGAAGCTCAAGTAGCTCAAATAGAGGCGCCCGCAGAAGCCCCAAAGAGACGGCTTATTAGTTTAAAGAGACCGGTTCCGACACGAGTCGAAAACTGGGATCTGCCAAAGCTTTCAATGCTCGAAGATCCGCCGTATGACCGTAAAAAAGTCGACGAGCGTGAAATTCGCGACAAAGCGCAAAGGCTTTTGAACAAACTAAAACATTTTGGAATCTCGGGGGAAGTGGTTGGGGCTAAGCCGGGTCCGGCGGTGACACTATTTGAGTTTAAACCCAACGCCGACGTGAAAATAAGTCGGATCACGGATCTTGCCGATGACCTTTCTCTCGAGCTCAGTAGCGAATCGGTGCGAATTATCGCGCCGATACCAGGGCGTGATGTTGTTGGGATTGAAACATCGAACTCTTCTCGCGAAACGGTATATTTAAAGGAAATTTTAGCCACCGAAGAGTTTTGGGATGAAAAAATCGCGCTTCCTCTAACACTCGGATGCGAGGCCGACGGATCTCAAAAGGTCGTCGATTTGCGGAAAATGCCGCACCTTTTAGTTGCGGGCACAACGGGTTCTGGCAAATCTGTGTTTGTTGTTTCGATGCTTACTGGGCTTTTATTTCGGCACTCGCCAAAAACACTCAAACTAATTTTAATTGATCCCAAGCAAGTCGATCTTGCGTCATTTTCTAAAGTGCCGCACCTTCTAATGCCGCCGATTCGCGAACCGAAAAAGGCCATCAATGCGCTTCGTTGGGCAATCCGCGAAATGGAAAAGCGCTATCGTTCAATGGCAAAATTTGGCGCCCGCGATCTAGAATCGTTTAACAGAGAGGTTGGCAAGCTGAATGCAGCGCAGGTAGGCGAACATGAGCAGATCAACCAAGAATTTGAGTCGGCTCTTAAGGCCAATCAAACCTACTATTTTTCCACTCAGCCGTACACGATCATTGTTGTTGAAGAGTTTGGCGATTTAATGGCGGTTGATAAGAGCAATGTCGAAACCTGTGTCGTGCGGTTGGCGCAAATGGCACGCGCTTGCGGGATCCATTTAATTTTAGCCATGCAAAGTCCGCGAAGAGACGTCGTGACGGGGCTTATTAAAACTAATATTCCGGGGCGTGTAAGCTTTAAGGTTGCGAGTAAAATGGACTCGCGGATCATTTTGGATGAAAGCGGGGCCGAGCGTCTTTTATCGCGCGGGGATATGCTGTTTTTGGCACCAGGAGTATCAAAACCCCTTCGACACCACGGACCGTGGGTGACGGATAGTGAAATTCAAAGTGTTTGCCAATTTTGGACAAATCAGGCCGAGCCGGAATTTGATCCGACTGCAATGCGCGCGCTTGACGGAGCCCCAGCATCCAAAGAGGGCTTAGATTCAGACGAGGAGCTGCCCTTCGATGGCGCCGACGACGACTTTGATGAACGGTACGATGAGATATTGGCGTACGTTTCAACGCAAAAAGAAATTAGCGCCTCCCACATACAAACGCGTTTTCGTTTGGGTTACCCGCGCGCGGCGAGACTCATTGAGGTCTTTGAAAGCCAAGGCGTTGTGGGCCCGGCAAATGGCAGCAAAAAACGCCAAGTGCTCGTAAGTGAACTCAAGTAGCGCACTCACGCACCCTCAATCGGCGAAAACCTTACTCTTGCGAAATTAAACGACCGCGTCTAAGCTCAGCGCTAACCATGAATTTGCTTTTTCTTTTTTTGGTCACTGCTTTTGCATTCGGAAGATCGCCAACCGCGCATCCAGCAAATGTTAATCACAAAGATAAACCATTGGCCGTTGTTGAAGCCCGGCGAGAAATGATCGATGGCCATCGGATGAAGGCGATTAAAATCTTAACGGCGGCAATTCTCAAAGAAAAAAGCGTCGCGATGATCAAAGAGTTGCAAACGGAGCGGGATCATCTTGCACAAATTTTTCTAACCAATGAGGGGCAAAAAAAATACGAATTGGCAGAGTCTTCGCGTAATTCCGGCGGGTCCGGATTTTTAACTTTTTACCGCCAAGCTATGCAGCTTGAGCCCGGTAATACGCGCGTTATGGCTGGTTATGTTTTAGGTCTTTTGACAGCGAAAGATTGTGGAGAGGCGCTAACTATAATCTCCCAGATCCGAAACATTGATCCCTCAATGGCGGAGCTTAGATATTTAAAATTCAGAGCTGAGCTGTGCTCCAATCCGTCGGCCCTGACGGCAAAAGATGACACGAGGCTAGCGCAGAGTTCGCTTTCGCCGTTATATATAAATATAGCGCGGGCCCAAGAAGAATATTTGCGCGGCAATATGAAATCCGCGCTGCGATTTGCCCGCGAGGCCATGAAAATCGACAGCAAATTTCCACAGAGTTATTATTGGGCATTTAAAGTGCTCTCAAAAGACGGGCGCGGAGTTGACGAAGCTCAGCGATTTCTTTACCTATGCCGAGGGGTTAATGCCGAAGTAAGACGACACTACACATACGAACCTCGGCTATGTACGCAGACGGACGAGGTAGAACAGGCACTGAAAACCGAAGAGGCAAAAAAGAATGAAACGGATTAGGATTTTAAGAAAAGTTTTATTTAGTCTTTTGCCACTCACGGTCCTCTTACTTTGCCGGTGCGGCGTGAAGAGCGACCCACTACCACCGCTTAATCCGCCATTTATAGGGGTGGGCCATCCCACTGAGTTGCGGCATTTTAAAAGCAACAACAAGAAGGCGATTAGTAAGTCATCCAAAAGACGGACCAAAGCGGCAAATCAAGATCAAAGCAGCGGCGAGTAACATGAAAGATCAAAAAGCGAGTAAATTTGATTTTAAAGGCGTTATTACTGCACTGATAACGCCGTTTAAAAATGGCAAAGTTGATTATCGCTCCCTACAGAGGCTTGTCGAGCATCAAATAAAAAATGGCATTCAGGGTTTTGTCATAAACGGCACAACCGCTGAGAGCTCAACACTTTCTGAACTCGAAGTTCAAAAAATATTTCGCTTTATTAAAAAAATCACAGGCGAAAGAATTCCGCTTATTTTAGGCGCGGGGACGAACAGCACGGCTTCAACGATAGTAAAAACAAAAATGGCCGCGGCATTAAGAGCAGACGCAGCGCTGATTGTAACTCCCTATTATAATAAGCCCCCACAGCGAGGGCTTGTTGCGCATTTCGAGACTGTCGCGCGCGCAGCGGCCAAAACAAAAATTATTTTGTATAATGTTCCGGGCAGAACGGCGGTCAATATGACGGCCGAGACCATGATTGAATTGTCGAGGGTTAAAAATATTGTGGGGGTTAAAGAGGCGTCGGGACAGGTGGGCGTTGTGCCGGCCTTGCGAGCCCAAGCAAATAAAAATTTTATTATAACAAGCGGCGATGATTTAACCTGTATTGATTTTATGCTGGCCGGCGGCGATGGAGTGATTTCAGTTCTTTCGCATGTAATTCCAGCGGAACTGACAAGGTTGGCAAGTCAAGCCCTTAAGGGCGATGAGTCAGCCCATTTGGAGTTTGAAAGATATAAAGAGCTAACGCAGCTTCTTTTTATTGAATCAAATCCCATTCCCGTAAAAATGGCGCTTTATTTGATGGGGATTATTGACTCTCCAGAGTTGCGGCTGCCGCTTATTGCGCTGAGTTCCCATCACAAAATTAAATTGAAAAACGAGCTGAAGCGCCTGAACGTACTATGAGAAGGTAAAATGAAAAAAGGCGTAAACATTGTGGTTTTGGGCTCGGCGGGCAGAATGGGCGCCGAAGTGTTGGCCGCAGTCAAAAATCATAAACATGCGCATGTTCTGGCGACAGTTTCGAAACCGGGGGCGCTGGAGCGTATTAAATTGTCAGCCCATGATCGACCGGTGGTCATGATTGATTTTTCATCACCCTCCGGATTTGTCGAGGGCCTTCGGTTTTGTCGGAAAAATGAAATTGGTTTTGTAAGTGGCACAACGGGGCTTTCGGCGGCAAATATGCGGGCGCTTCGAGCTGCCAGCAAAAAAATCGCGGTTTTTTGGTCACCCAACATGAGTTTTGGCATTAATCTTATCGCCGAATTGCTAAAGCATCAGGCTTTTGGCAATTACGATTTGCAGGTCGAAGAATTCCATCATCGCAATAAAAAAGATGCGCCTAGCGGAACGGCGCGTATGTTACAAAACGTACTTTGCGCCGCCACAAAAAAAAACATTCCAAAACCCTTGTCAGGGCGTGGTGGCGGCATATTTGGTATTCATAAAATTTGGGCAATGGGAGACGAAGAGGTTTTGACGATCGAACACACGGCTTTAAACCGCCGGGTTTTTGCAAGCGGAGCGGTTCGCGCGGCAATATGGATATCAGACAAAAGTCATGGTCTTTATGATTTTGGAGATCTTCTCAAGTGAACTCCGGGCAAACGGCACTCGTTTCAATTAAGACTTTTTCGGACCAAAACCTTTCCGCAATGAAGTCGGTGGTGCGTGAACTCAAAAACACTTCGATCATTAAAAAGATTTCGTCTGTCTACAAAGTCAGCCGGCCGGCCGAAAGTCTAGTTGCTTTACGCGACATTAGAAAAGAAGAGCATTTGGAGTGTTATGCGGCTGTTGCTGAAATTGAGTCACAATTGGCGGCAACTGAATTGCTCCAGCGCCTAAAGCATATAGAAAAGCTTCATCAAAAAGAGTACTTGCGCCGGTCAATAAGCCTTAATTTATTATTATATGCGGAGGATGTCGTAATGTCGCCTGAGCTTTCATTGCCACACCCGGAAATGCATTTGCGCCCCGAAGAGATCGTGCTTGCTACGGAAATAGCAGGTTCGTTACATCATCCCGTACTAAAGGAAAATTTAGCAAGGCTTGCGCAAAAATTTGCAAAAGAGTCGTGGGGTGAGTTTTTTGCTCAAGGTAAAAGCTTATTTGAATCAGAAAGGGAGAGCATATGAAGTTTTATATAGACACTGCAGATATCGGTGAAATTCGCGAGGCCAATCGGCGAGGTTGGGTGGATGGCGTAACAACAAACCCTAGTCTTGTTGCAAAAACCGGAAAACCTCATCACGAAGTGATTAAAGAAATTTGTCGCGAAGTGAGCGGGTTGGTGTCAGCCGAAGTTTTGAGTACCGAATCCGAAGCGATGTTTCAAGAGGGCCTTGAGTTAGCAAAACTTGCGGATAATGTCGTCGTAAAAATCCCGATGATTGAGGAAGGACTTATTACGGTTAAAAAACTTACGGCGGAGCATATCAAAACAAATGTCACACTCGTATTTTCCCCCATACAGGCGCTGATGGCTGCAAAAGCTGGCGCAACAATCGTTTCACCGTTTGTTGGGCGGATTGATGATACGGGAGCAAACGGCATGAGTTTGGTTAGTCAAATTATTCAAATTTACGACAATTACGATTTGACTACTCAAGTTTTAGTCGCAAGCGTGCGGCACCCGATCCATGTGCTTGAGTCCGCGTTACTCGGCGCGCACATTGCAACAATGCCCTATTCGGTGATGAAGGGGCTTACGCGGCATCCGCTTACCGACAAAGGTCTAGCGCAATTCTTGAAGGATGCGCAAAAAATGTCACAATAACACAGCACTAAGCTTTTAGGGGTCTAATGCAGCGGCGAGTTTTTTTAATCAGTTTGATCATGCTTATCGTTGCGCCCCTATTTTTTGTCGGGTGCGCAAGTAATCAAATTCAAATGGAAAATCTAAACGCGCCACTTGTGGATCTACAAGTGGCGACTCACCAGAATATGCCGGCCGGCACGATGAAGATTAGCCCTAATGGGCGCGAATTTTTCTCAAACTATTTTATTGTAACGGCAAATGGCGATTTTGCGAAAGCCAAATATCCCCCTAAGCGCTATCAAACACGAGTTGTTATCTTAGGCGAACGCCGGCCCTACGACGTCATT
This sequence comes from bacterium, assembly GCA_021784635.1. Classification (GTDB taxonomy): domain Bacteria; phylum Bdellovibrionota; class Bdellovibrionia; order Bdellovibrionales; family UBA1609; genus RBG-16-40-8. The sequence continues at coordinate 10,744 of JAJYHS010000240.1, read as the reverse complement.
GTCAAGGTGGCCGTTCAGCTGCGGAATTCAAACGGCAACTATGAAACGGATCATTTTAATAAAGGAATGGCCCGCGTGATTAGTCGACGTATTCAAATAACACTCCACAAACGTCTTGAACATCGCAACTTTATTGACGATTTTCGTGCCTTCTAAATAGACTATTCATGAGTAGCCATGGATGTGCGCTTAGTTAGTCTTTCATCTTTGATGTTTGTAACGGCCTGGATGACACCACGTCATTCAAGTACCGTAGACTTTCGTAGTACATTTCGACCGCTCAAAATTTCGCTCAATAAAGCGTCGCCGGCGTATGCTGCGATTGAGGCCGTCCGAATTGATCGACCGAAGGCGCGTTTAGTTGTTCAGCGTGATTCATTAAATTCGCCACCGATTCAATACGTCACGCTTACAACAAATAGACCACAAAATAAACTTTTTCGATTTCGACCTCTCGTCATTTCAAGTCAAACGCCAAATAATGAAATGTCTTCGCTAAATGCGACAGAAATTGTGTCATCACCAGTGGTAAGGCCGGGGCCGGCAAACATGCCGCTACTTGAATACGCGCGCTATCTGGTTCAAAAGGAACTGGATCGGCGTCGCGCATTACAGAGCGGGTTTCAAACAATACGAACTCGATTTGGCAGCTCCATATATGTCGCAGATGCGCAGAAAATTAATCCCTCACAGGTGCTTTCGTCGGCGACTCTACCGTCGTCAAAAAGATATCGGATTTCAGGTTCTGTTACGATGACCGATGGTGCAGGTCTTGTTGAGGGTAAACAACAATTTTTAATTTACCACCAAGTTAATGGCGCCGAAGCTGAACGTGGTTCGATCAATATGACGACCGGACGATTTCGACTGAATGTCGAAAGCCTAAGCGGCGAAGTTGTAGCCGAAGTGAGAGCAGACAATGGCGACCTCATTGCCCGAGGGGCGGTTCGTCTCGGACCGTTTAAAGAAAATGCATTTAATAGGCCCCTTGTTCGGAATGTGAACATTTATGTAGCACCTGATAATCCTGCTACGGTCGCGGACGTAGTTGCAGCCGATCCTTTAGATGGGCATAAATTCTCAGTATCTAATGCAAAGCTCGTAATCGGCGATCTTAATCGAGTGATTCCTTACAATCACATCACGCACGCGTATACGGACTCTTTACTTATTCAACCATCGAATTATATGGTATCGGCTTACCATCCCGACGACTGGCCGTCGATCGCGCTTGCCCAAAGCGGCGAGAAATTTCAGGTGCGGTTATTTTCAAACGACTTTCTGGAGAGTTTTTTAAACGTAACCCTCCCAAAACTTGAAGCATCAGGCGCACAAAGACTCGGCGTTATTTGGGGTAAAGTGACGATGCAGGGTCAGCCGGTTGAAGGGGCAAGCGTCAATATTGTAGGGGATTCTGCTCATACGCCGGTCTATTTTTCAGGTCTTATTCCCGATCGTGCGCGATCCACGACGTCTTCAAGCGGAGAGTTTGCATTTTCGTCTTTAAATCCAGTCGTATCGGCGATCCAAGTGTCGCTCGGATCCAAAGCGTTTTGGCCCGTTTTGCTGCCAGTTGCCGGTCACGCGGTCACGTATGCGAATTTACAAATCGAACCTCCGCACGCCGTAAATTTTCGGGCCTTTGATGCGTTTTCAAAAGTCGCAATTGGTGCGGTTGTCTCACCATTGGGCAGCAACAAAGAATTTTACGTTCCCGAACAGGGTACGCGGCATACATCCGTGCAAACAGTTCGAGGAATGACCTTGCTTGAGGCAAAAAGCGACGCAAACTATGCTACGGTTCGTTGCGAACTTCGCCCCCATCAAGCGGACGTTTCATTTCCGTTTATACAAAATACTTGGTTAAACGGCATGTACGCAAAATCGCGATTGCCGCATACCCAAGGGCCAGGCGTTGCGGTCGTCTTTTTTGTAAAAGGCGACGACTACGATGTCACAATCGGAGCCGGCGTTCCCCATCCAAATCAAAAAGTTGTCTATTTTAATTCTCGAGGACAGTATTCAAAATATCCCGTAACCAATGGTGGCTTTGTCATATTTGGATTGTCTCCGGGATTTGCCACGATTACTCTCGACTCTGTGCGCGCGGGCCGTGTAGTGACAAAATTAGTTTATGCGGATAACTATGCCGTGGCCGTATCTCATGTTAATTTGGGATATTCTTATTAAAAGTTGGAGCAGTTAAAAGGCGCCAGCTATCCGGCGGGGGTACGCATCGTCACGCGCAGTTGCGCATCTCGAAATACGCTACCCCAATCTAATAGTTTTTTCTCTAACGGGTCACTGTTTTGTTGGCTTGGCAAGATCAGATCGTAGCCCTTGGGGATAATCGAATTGTACCGAACGGCCCACTTTAGATCAAAATCGTAGGTCAATAGTTCTTTTTTCGATATGCCCAAACGTTTCATTAATGTTTTTGGGCGCGAGATCTCTTGTAGAGCGACAACTTTAAAATTTTCAGGAGGTACAGCTGTCGGGACATTTTTAAATATTTCTTTGTGATATTCTTCTGCATGTAAGGCAGCCAGAAACGATGCGTAAAAGTTCTCACTTGCGAACTTGAATGCGCCGCCGTGATAGCGGGCGATCAGGACAGCTAAGTTTCTTGAATGAACCTTCTTAATCGCTTGAAGCAACCCGTGCCAACCAAAATTGTAGGCCGTGATGGCAAGTGGCCATGAGCGAAACTTGTGATAATTTTGCTTTAAGAGCTTGATTGCCACGAGAGACGATTTAAAAGGCGAATTGCGTTCGTCAATTCTATCATTTACGATCAAAAACTCGCGGCCCATTCCCGGCATAATTTGCCAAATACCGCTTGCGCCGACTTTGCTTTCGGCATGGATGTTAAAACTGCTTTCAACAAAAGGTAACCGAGTGAGTTCAACGGGCAAACCATTTGCGGCAAATTCCTTTTCCATAAAGGGCAAGTATCGATCACAAACCTTTAAGCCAGAGGAAAAGAAATCCTTTTGGCCAAGCTGAATGCGCATATTTTCCGCCGCCTGGCGATAAACAAATTGGCGCGGACCGCGAACGTGCGATAAATCGAATACTAAAAGTCGCTCAAGATGGGTTAGGTGCGCATAGTTTCTAATTTTCGATAGATGAAATAAGGCGCGGCGAACCTGGTAAAAATTTGCCCAAACGACACGCTTTTCTTTTGCATATTTTGCCCATTTATTGAGGTGTCCTTTGAATATGTAGGACGTATGAACGACTCTAAATATAATCCAAGGATACATCGCATCGTGGATCACAAAATCGTGCGAACCATAGCGAGTGTAGATATCGAACCAAAATCGAGTGCGTAAACGAAGCGAAGGTGGGATGCGAAACAATTTTGAAATACGGTGGTCTGGGTCAGAAAGGGCCAGGTACCGGTTAAAATGAGTCGGCGATTTAGCCTGAGCGGCGGGAATAGGTATAGGTTTTGGTATTAATACGAGCGGAGCATTATCGGCCGTCACCACGCTTGCGGGCAGGGCTATGACGACAACGAGGCTCATTTTGAGCCAAAAGTTTTTTACACTTATCGCATCCATACAAGATATTAATTGAGCAAATTAGGTGCCAGCCTTTTTGGGGCCGGGGTCTCACCAAAGAGGCGTCTTTTCAAATAGATAAGGACAGAGTACAAATATGAGACTGTCGAAAAGTTAAACAACTGATGGATAATTTTCACCAAAGGCGACGATGGACGCGCTCCCCAATTTTGAACAAGCTAGGTTTACCGCGATTATAAGCGATCTGCATTTGACCGACGAACAGATCGAAAACAAGAAATACCCGTTGAGGAAAAAGTACAAAACGAGACGATTTTTCTTTGACGCCGAGTTTTGTCGCTTTCTTGAAAAAATTCAGGAGATGGCGGGCAAAGAAAAAGTCGAGCTTGTCTTAAATGGAGACATTTTCGATTTCGATAGCGTCGTTATGCTCCCCGATGAGCCGCCTTACTATATCAGTTGGCTTGAGCGACGGCGCGGACTTCATCCGCAAGAAGAAAAAAGCGAATTTAAAATCCGTACCATTTTGAAAATTCATCAGGAATCGGTCAACGGGCTTCGCGCGTTTTTGCTCAACGGCCATCGCGCGGTATTCACCATCGGTAACCACGATTTGGAGCTTCACTTTCCCGCCGTGCAAGCGGCAATTCTTGAAGGTTTAAATTTGCCGGAGGGCCTGAGGCCGAATGTAAGATTTTGCGAATGGTTTTACATTTCAAACAAAGATACTTTAATTGAGCACGGCAACCAATACGATCCGTACTGCGTTACCCAAGATCCCATCCGGCCATTTATAGTGCGATTTAACCGCGTCGAAGTGCTTCTGCCATTTGGACAATTGACGACGCGATATTTAATTAACGGCATGGGGTTTTTTAACCCTCATCTTGATTCAAATTTTATTATGACGCCGAAACAATACATTCAATTTTTTCTAAAATATATGGCGCGATCGGAGCCGCTCTTGATCGTAACTTGGTTTTGGGGGTCGCTCGTCGTGCTTGTTCAGTCATTTGCTAATCGGCTGAGTCCAAGTATTGCCAATCCGCTCGGAATCGAAGATCACATTGGAGAGATAGCTGAAAAATCCAATGCAACACCGAAAATTGTGCGGCAGATGAGGGAGCTATTTGTTGCTCCGGCGGCAAGCCGACCGACGCTGATTTTGCGCGAGCTATGGTTAGATCGGGCGTTTTTAATATTAGTCACCCTTCTCGTTCTTTATTTCGTTTTTCTGCAAGTGGATAATCTGTTTCGATTATCTATTTTTTGGTTATTTGTCCCCTTTTGTCTGTTTATTCCATTTTTTCTTTTTTATGCGCGGTCAGTAAAATCAGAAGTTCAAGAATTTAAGGAGCCGCGTGAGCGGACACTGACTTTAACGGGGCTTATTGCCGATGTTTCGCGCGTAGTCTACGGCCACACGCACGTCGTTCGGCATGAAATGATCGGACCCATTGAGCACCTCAACAGCGGGACCTGGTCGCCGGCGTTTTCGGACGTTGAATGTAAAAAGCCAATTGGGCAAAAGACTTTCGTATGGATTCAACCCGGCGCGAGTGGCGCGCGCGACGCGAAGGTTTGCCAAATTGAAAATGGAGTTGTTACTGATGTTTTCGGCGAGACATCCGGCGGGAAGGCGGATCGAGAACAGCTAGATGCGGCAATTGGCGACAACGACGCTTAGCGGCGACAGCGGTTTTGGATTGCTTATTTAAGTCCATCACCGATAAATGTTGTTTATGTACAACACGATTTACACAACCGAGTAGCAACAACACATGTGAAGAAGGGGAACAAAATGGCAGAGGTACTCGTTGTAACTAGCAAAGTGAAAAAGTTTATAAAAGAAAGCGGCGGCTGCAACACTTCAGCAGAAACGATTGCTGTTTTAAGCGAAGCTGTTGAAAAGTTGTGCCGTAAAGGAATTGAAAACGCCAAAGCGGATGGCCGTAAAACCGTTATGGCTCGCGATATTACGACAGATCACATCTAGTTTTCGCGATCATTTTTTTTCGTGGATAAGGCGCTGGAATTCGTGCCAGTCAATAATGGGCACGCCTAGTTCCTGCGCCTTTTCTATTTTGCTGCCAGGGGATTCTCCCGCTAAAACATAATTTGTTTTCTTGCTCACAGAAGAGCTGCTTTTACCACCGTTTTCTTCAATCAAGTCTTTTATCAAATTTCGTTCAACGGGCAAAGTCCCTGTGATGACAATGTTTAGGCCCGAGAGAAGCCCCCGTTTTTTAAGCGAAGGAGGGTTTGTGATTATAACCCCGAAGTTTTCAAGGCTTTTAATTTCATCGCGAAGAGTCTTTTGATTTAGTGCGGTCGCAATGGAGTGAGCCACGCGCTTGCCGATTCCTTCGATACGATCAAGCTCGTCTTCAGTTGCCTCAAGTAGACGCTCCATAGAGCGAAAATGTGAGGCTAAAATTTTAGCCATTTGTTCGCCGACAAATCTCATGCCGAGCGCATAAATAAAGCGCGAAAGTGTAGGGCGCTTACTTTTATTGATGCTGTCGATGATATTTTGCGACGACTTTTCACCTTGGCGCTCAAGCGACATGACTTGAGCCAAGGTTAAACGGTAAAAATCCGAAAAGCGCTTCACTAGGCCCGCGTCGACCAATTGATCTATTGTACGCTCCCCGACCTTGTCAATATCCATGGCTCGGCGACTAACGAAATGTTTGAGTGACTCCCGCACGACAGCCGGGCAGAGCAAATTTGTGCAACGAAGAACAACCTCCCCCTCAACTTTGTCGACGGCACCGCCACACACGGGGCATGTGTGCGGAATTTGAAAAGGTTTGGCACGGGGCTGACGCTTTTCGGTCACAACACGAACTATTTCAGGGATCACATCGCCGGCGCGCTGAACAATTACGGTATCCCCGACGCGCACATCTTTTCGATCGATTTCGTCTTGATTGTGCAAGGTTGCATGGGTAATCGTGACTCCTCCCACGCGTACTGGCTCCATAACGGCTACCGGAGTCAGCGCCCCTGTTCGACCGACTTGAACCGCAATTTCGGTTATCACAGTACTGCCTTGCTCGGGCTTAAATTTTGCGGCGGTCGCCCACCGAGGGCTTCGGGCAATAAATCCAAGTTCGTCTTGCAAATCAAACCGGTTGACCTTAACAACAATACCGTCAATGTCGTAGGCCAAGGAGTGCCGTTTTTTTAATACATCGTTATAAAAATCAACGGCACCTTCGGCAGATGAACAAATGCGATGTAAAGGCGAGACGGGCAAACCCCACCCGGCAATTTGTTTTATAAATTCACTTTGTTTATGAAAGCGATAATTTTGAATTGCGCCAAAGGTGTAGCAATACATTCGCAGAGGGCGGCTAGCCGTAATTTTAGGGTCAAGTTGCCGAACAGAGCCGGCGGCTGCGTTTCGGGGATTAGCAAAAGTGGGCAGCCCGGCGTCTTGTTGATTTTCGTTTAAAACACGAAAGTCGTCTTTAAACATGAGGACTTCGCCGCGAATTTCTAAAAGCGGCAAAGAGCGCGCTTCGTTAGCTAGTTTTAGCGGAATGGCACGAATGGTGCGGATGTTCTGCGTAACATCTTCGCCGGTTTCACCATCACCTCGCGTCAGGGCGCGAACGAGATGCCCGTGTTCATAAATGAGCTCAATGGCAAGCCCATCGAACTTGGGCTCGCAAAAGTATTCGACCTTTTCGTTTGTCTGTAAGAACCTTTTTACGCGCTCATCAAACTCGCGAATTTCATCTATAGAATACGAGTTTTGTAAGGAAAGCATCGGCAACCGATGCTGAATTTTTGAAAAAAAAGGTAATGGCTCCGCACCTATACGCTGAGTTGGCGAGTCCTTTGTTACAAATTCGGGGTGTTTTTTTTCTAGCTCAAGCAATTCCGCATAAAGCTTATCGTATTCAAAATCCGTTACTGTTGGCTGATCGAGCACATAGTAGCTATAGTCATGGGTTCGAATTAGGTCGCGCAGGGCTTCAATACGGTTAAGGGCTTTCTGATCGGGCATTTAAAAAAGATAGTATACCCGAGCGGGTCAAGCGACACTCCTTGCGCCGCGCTACAAGGTGATATAAAACGACCGACAAAAGTAGGAGAAAAAATCGTGATTGATGTTCAATCCGTTGCGAAACTGTCGCGGCTTTTATTGACCGAGGATGAAGAAAAGGCGTTTGAGACGCAGCTCAGTTCTATTGTGAAGTATTTTTCTGAAATTGAGGTCATCGACACAAAAGAGGTCGAGCCGTTGATCACCCCAACCGATATGGCCTTTCATTTTCGCGAAGATAAAGTGCAAGTCGTGCAAACGGCAGAAGAAGCGATGAAAAACGCTCCTGAAAGATTAGGTAATCTCTTTAAAGTTCCACCGGTGGTATAAAATGGCTGAAAATATTGTTGAACGCGATCTTACCGCAATCGCCGGCGCAATCGCCGGGCGTGAAATTTCGGCCGAAGCCGCAGTGTCGGAATTTAAAAAGCGAATTGAAACGCTTAACCCCCAAATTAATGCCTATATTACCGTAAACGATCATTGTGTTGAGCAAGCGCGCGAAATTGATGTGCGGTTAAAAAAAGGCGAAAACGTTGGGTGTCTTGCTGGCGTGCCAATTGCGATCAAAGACATGTTTTGCACAAAAGGGCTTCGTACGACAGCGGCCTCAAAAATGTTGCACAATTTTGTCCCCACGTATTCCGCAACGGTGGTGAAGCGCCTCGAAGAGCAAGGCGCAATCGTCATGGGCAAGACCAACCAAGATGAGTTTGCCATGGGCTCAAGCAATGAAACGTCTTATTTTGGTAACTGCAAAAACCCATGGAATTTTGAATATGTTCCAGGTGGATCAAGCGGGGGTTCGGCCGCGGCAGTTTCGGCACGAATGGCCGCCGGAGCAATAGGGACTGATACGGGTGGTTCGATCAGACAACCGGCAAATTTTTGTTCTTTAGTTGGAGTCAAGCCCACCTACGGGCGCGTGAGTCGCTATGGGATTGTGTCATTTGCTTCGAGCCTTGATCAGGCGGGCCCCATGACGCGCACGGTTCGCGATGCCGCAATTATTCTTGAAGTGATCAGTGGGCGGGACGAACTCGATTCAACGTCGGCGCCAAATGATGTGCCCAAATGGAGTGAACGCCTATCATCAGATGTTCGAGGCATGAAAATTGGGATGCCGAAAGAATATTTTCAAAACGGTCTAGACGAAAATGTGAGTAAAACGGTTAAGCGTGCTGCCGATCTTCTTCGCGAAAAAGGCGCCGAGTTAATTGAAATTTCGTTACCGCTTACGAAATTCGCCGTGCCGATTTATTATCTTGTTTCTGCGTGCGAGGCGTCCAGCAATCTTTCTCGCTATGATGGTGTTCGCTACGGTTACCGCGCTGATTTTTCAAAACAAGCGGCTGCGGATTTAGACGAATTTTATTGTCGAAACCGCGGCGAAGGTTTTGGTCGTGAGGTGAAGCGGCGGATTGTGCTTGGAGCGTATGCGCTATCTAGCGGATATTACGATGCCTACTATAAGAAAGCGTGTCAGGTCAGACGACTTTTAAGGCAGGATTTCACTGATGCCTTCAAAAAATGCGATGTGATTTTAAGCCCGGCAAGCCCAACACCGGCATTTAAAATCGGCGAGCGTATTGATAATCCACTGGCCATGTATCTCAACGATATTTATACGACCTCGGCCAACCTGGCGGGCCTTCCCGGCATGAGTGTGCCGGGCGGATTTAGCAAAGATAACCTTCCAATCGGCGTTCAACTTTTGGCGGCTCAATTTGAGGAACAAAAAATGTTTAATGTCGCACTTGCAATCGAGGAGAACTTAAATTTGACAAAGGAGGTGCCCCGTGGCCTCCAATAGCGACATAAACGCAAATGATTTCACGCGCAATAAAGCATGGGAGGCCGTTATCGGCCTGGAGATTCATGCGCAGCTTTTGACTGAAAGTAAAATGTTTAGCGCCGACTCCGCCGCATTTGGCGGGGCCGATAACGAATATACAAGTCCAGTTAGCCTCGGAATGCCCGGCGCACTTCCAACCATAAATCGTCGCGGCGTTGAGTTTGCAATTCGCATGGGGCTTGCGCTTAACTGTAATATTCGAACACGATCAGTATTTGCGCGAAAAAACTATTTCTATCCCGATTTGCCAAAGGGGTATCAAATTTCACAATTTGACGAGCCCATTTGCGAAACGGGTTTTGTCGATATTTATATTGATGGCAAACCCAAACGCATCGGCGTTACCCGCGCCCATCTTGAAGAGGACGCGGGCAAGTCCACGCACCACGGTGATTATTCGTTAATTAATTTGAATCGTGCCGGCGTCCCCCTCCTTGAAATTGTGTCGGAGCCGGACATCCGGTCTCCACAAGAGGCTGCTGAATATGCGCGCACGGTACGCAATATTTTACGTTATTTAGAGGTGTGTGATGGGAATCTTGAAGAAGGCTCGATGCGTTGCGATTGTAATGTCTCGGTTCGGCGAACGGGAGAACAGAAGTTTGGAACTAAGGTCGAAATAAAAAACGTAAACTCGTTTCGATTTGTTGAAAAAGCCATTGATTATGAAATTAATCGGCAAATTGCGGGGCTTGAATCCGGCGAACGAATTCTTCAAGAAACTCGTCTTTATGACTCTACAAAAAACCGCACATACGCGATGAGAAGTAAAGAAGAGGCGCACGATTACAGATATTTTCCCGATCCGGATCTTTTACCGCTTGTGTTTGAAAAAAAATGGGTAGACGAAATTCGCGCAACTTTACCAGAGTTACCGCTTGAAAAGGCACGGCGCTTTCAAAAAGAATACGGATTGCCTGAGTACGATGCGCTCGTTCTAACGCAAGAACGCGGGCTTGCCGAATATTTTGAAAAAGTCGCTAAATTGAGTGGAAACGCCAAAGCGTCTTCTAACTGGATTATGGTTGAGCTGATGCGTGAGCTAAAAGAATCGGATAAAGCAATCGAGAATGAACCGATATCGGCTGAAAATTTGGCGGAACTGATTTCTCTAATCGATAAAGGAACAATATCGGGTAAAATTGCAAAAACGGTTTTTTCTGAAATGTGGTCACAGGGGCTAAGCGCAAAGGGCGCGCGGCAAGCTCCTTCAGAAATTGTAAAACAAAAAGGGCTTATTCAGGTAACGGACTCAAGCGCCATTGAAAAATGGGTTCTCGACGTCATTAGCAATAACCCCAATCA
>JAJYHS010000189.1 GCA_021784635.1 bacterium | reverse complement strand
CAAAGCAGGTTAACGACCTAATCTTATAAAATACGGCCCACTATAAGTGACGAGCTTCGTGGGCCAATAATTTTTGTTTAACAGAAAGACCACCACCGAACCCGGTGAGGTCGCCGTTGGCACCGATCACTCGATGACAGGGGACAATAATCGCAATCGGATTTCGATTGTTGGCTCCACCGACAGCACGTGCCGCTTTTGAATTGCCGATCGCACGTGCCACGTCGCCGTAGCTTTTCGTTTCGCCGTAAGGTATTCGGCTCAAGGTCGCCCAAACCTTTTTCTGAAATTTTGTACCGTCAGCCGCAAGTGGCAAATCAAATTTCTTTCGCTTGCCGGCAAAATATTCGCATAGCTGTTTTTCGGCTAAATCTAGTACCGGGTGGCTCTTGGCTCGTGTTGCAGCGTTAATTGAAGGGGATCCGAAATAAAGGTTTACCAGCGCTTTGTCGGTCGCAACAAGGCGAAGGGGGCCAACGGGTGAAGAAATATCTTTATAAATAAAATTCATTTAAAATCTCCATTATCGTGGCGGTGAAATGATTTTATAATTGCCGCATTTCAAATGTACTTGAAACTTATAGCAACCACGCCGCTTTGCAGTCAACGCAGTCGCTCACGTCATTCAGGGGACTTTTTGTCGCATGCCCCCAAATTCAAAACCCTCATTGCTAAAACAAAAGTCGGGAAACTATTCTAAGGATGTCAACAACCTCGGCTGGTGCTATTCTTTTGAGCGAGTTCTTTGGACGATACTTTTCGCGTAAAACAGAAAAGAGGCGATGATGCAAGACGCTTTGATTTATGATGCGGTTCGAACGGTTCGAGGCAAGGGTAAGTCGACAGGTGCGCTCCATACGGCACGACCGGTTTGGCTCACGAAGACAGTTCTTGAAAATATAGCGAAACGCAATCATCTCGACACGGCAAATGTGGACGACGTGATTTTAGGGTGCGTGACTCAGGCATCCGAGCAAGGACAAGACATCGCCAAAATTTCAGCACTTTATGCGGGCTATAGCACGAAGGTCAGCGGTGTAACGCTCAATCGATTTTGCGCATCCGGCCTTGAAGCGATTAATCAAGGCGCGACCAGCATCATGGGTGACTATTACGACGTTGTCATTGCCGGCGGGGTTGAATCAATGAGTCGGGTTTCAATGATGAGCGACGGCGGCGCATGGAGTGTTGACCCGGATGTTGCCAATAAAGCGGCCTTCGTGCCGCAAGGGATTTCGGCTGATCTGATTGCGACGCTCAATGGATTTTCTCGACGTGACGTCGATTCGTTTGCAGTGGAGTCGCACAAGCGCGCAACTAAGGCATGGGAAGAAAAACGCTTCGGCAAGTCGATATTACCGGTTTACGACATAAACGGTGGTCTTCTTTGCGATCGTGATGAACTTGTACGCCCGGATACGACACTTGAAGGCTTGTCGCAACTAAAGTCGTCATTTGAAGAGCTAGGGACCAAATTTGGTTTCGATGGCGTCGCGATTCAGCGCTATCCAACAGTTGAGCGCATCGAGCACGTCCACCACGCGGGTAATTCTTCGGGGATTGTCGACGGTGCAGCGGCTGTTCTACTGGCAAGTCGAACGGCTGGTGACCGCATGGGGCTAAAACCGCGTGCAAAAATTCGCGCCATGGCGCTGACATGCGAAGAACCGACAATTATGCTGACCGGACCTGTCAGCGCAACCCGCAAGGCACTAGCAAAAGCAAAAATGAAAATGTCTGATCTTGATCTTATTGAGATCAATGAGGCCTTCGCGGCAGTTGTTCTTTATTTTATACAAGAGTGCGGCGCCGATTATTCCAAAATCAATGTTAATGGCGGAGCAATTGCGATGGGCCATCCGCTCGGAGCAACTGGTGCGATGCTTTTGGGTACGGCACTTGATGAACTGGAGCGACGAAATTTATCGACGGCTTTGATCACGCTTTGTATCGGCGGTGGCATGGGCATTGCGACCATTATTGAGCGCGTTTGAACGAAATCATAGAAGGGGCATCGTTATGATTCAGTACGAAAAGTCTTCTGAACAAATCGGCATTTTAACGTTCGATCATCCGAAATTGCCGACTAACGTGATCAATGATCAATTTTTGAGCGAACTCGAAGGAGCTCTGAAAAAGGCATGGTCCGATTCTTCTGTTAAAGGTCTAATTCTGCGCTCAAATAAAAAAGATTTTATGGCGGGCGGCGATTTAGAAGCCATGCTCAAGCTTACGCGTTTGCCCGATGCGCTTGCGATGCTACGAAAACTGCATTCCGCATTTTTGTTACTTGAAAGATCGGGCCGCCCTGTGGTTGCGACGATTGCCGGCTCAGCTCTGGGCGGCGGTCTTGAACTTGCACTCGCGTGTCACCGTCGGGTTTGTTTAAAAAATGAAAAAATTCAAATTGGATTACCCGAAGTCACCTTGGGGCTTTTACCTGGCGGCGGTGGTACGCAACGTCTGCCTCGACTCATTGGAATTCAACCGGCCGTTGAGATGATGACGACCGGGCAAAAAATTTCTCCTGAAAAAGCATTAAAAATGGGGCTTGTGCACGAACTATTTGACGACATCGACGCAATGACGGTCGCGGCAAAAAAATGGATTATTGAAACAAGCGCGACGTGGACAAAAGACGGCGTTAAACAAACACTCGGTGCTACGGCTTACGGGCAACCATGGTACGAAAAGAAATTTAAAATTCCGGGCGGGGGAGTGCAGTCGCCGTTTGCTTATCAGGTTTTTGCCGCATCAAACGCTATGGTGGCTGAAAAAACGTCGAACCATTATCCTGCTCCAAAAGCGATTTTGAGTTGCGTGTATGAAGGCCTTCAGGTCCCATTCGAATCGGCGCTTCAAATCGAAGCCAACTATTTCTCCGAACTTGTTGTTCACCCGGTTGCCAAAAACATGATTCGCACGCTGTTTTTTGGCATAAATAGTGCGAATAAACTCGAATCGCGTCCGAAGAACGTTGCCAAATCGCCCGCTAAAAAAGTGGGGATACTCGGTGCTGGTATGATGGGTTCCGGTATCGCCTATGCGGCGGCTAAAGCCGGAATTCCGGTAATTCTAAAAGACGTCTCAAACGATGCGGTCGAAAAAGGCAAGAGCTATTCGGCAAAGGTCTGCGATAAGCTGATTGAGAAAAAACGCATGAGTGCTGAACAAAAGGATAAACTGCTTGCGTTGATTTCCACCTCAACGGACCCAAAAGCTGTAGCGGGTTGCGATCTGGTTATCGAAACGGTCATTGAAAATCGAAAAATTAAAGCGCAAGTCACAAAAGAAACCGAATCCGTTTGCGGTGCGGATACAATTGTGGCGTCAAATACTTCAACATTGCCCATCACCGGTCTTGCCGAGGCTTCGGTACGACCTGAGAACTTTGTCGGACTTCACTTCTTTTCGCCAGTCGACAAAATGCCCCTAGTTGAAATTATTGTCGGCAAAAGGACAGGTGAAGTTGCCATCGCTAAAGCGCTCGATTTTGTTCAACAAATTAAAAAGACGCCAATTGTGGTAAACGACGGCCGCGGGTTTTATACGTCTCGCGTATTTACGAAATATGTTGAAGAAGGGATGGCGCTCTTAAAAGAAGGCGTCTCACCGGCTCTCATCGAAAATGCCGGCCGCATGGTGGGAATGCCTGTCGGTCCGCTTGCGGTCGCCGATGAAGTGAGTTTGGATCTTGTTTATCATATTTTGAAGCAAACTGTTGACGATGTCGGGGCTGACGGAGTCGATCAAAACACGATGCAAGTAACGAAACTTTTTGTCGAAGAGTTGAAGCGACTTGGACGTAAATCAGGCGGTGGTTTTTACGAGTATCCGCCGAACGGTAAGAAGTTTTTATGGCCAAAGCTCAAGGAGTTTTTCACCTTGTCGAAAGCACAGCCGACTGCAGAAGCGGTAGGGCTACGCCTTCTTGCGGTGCAAGCGCGTGAGGCACAACGCTGTCTTGACGAAGGGATATTGCGT
>JAJYHS010000069.1 GCA_021784635.1 bacterium | reverse complement strand
CATTTCGTACCCTTTAAATTTCAGATGACCTTGACTTAAAAAGCGAAGTGACAAACGCGTGTTGTTTGGTGAGTGCGCATGAAGTACGGCCCGTGCCTCAGGTCGAGCTTGATAAATCGCCGCATGTATTAGCGTTTCGGCGGATGGCCGCACTGATTCAGCAGCAGGAGTGTGACGGATAATCACCGAAAATCCGGGCGAAGTCTCGTTTGAAGCGAGGGTGATGGCCAGAAAATCTTGGGCATTCATTTTATATTTATCAACGCCGCTGCGAGAAATTGCGACCAATGACGTTTCGGTTAAACGCGATGAATAGTTCGCGCTTGTCGCAGGAGCCCATCCTCGTTCAGCCAAAAAACGTCCTGTTTCGGCAAGCTGTGTCGACACCGATTGAAACTCATTTGAATGGATAATCTCTTCGGCATTCGACACGCTTCAAAACCTCGCCGGTGTGCCGGTATAGTTCGCAACCCAACCGTCTTTATTTGTAAAATACCGCACGGCTTTGATTCGGCGATTCTCGTCAAGAACGAACCAGTGTTCAGTATTGGCGGGTACGCGAATGTATTCACCCGCTTCGACCGTTAAAAGCATTTGTTTGCCGTCGGGGGCTACAAAACCAAATCTTCCAGTACCGTCGATGATGTAGCGAACTTCGTCGTCTGCATGAGTGTGGCACTTGTCAAAAATTTTCAGAAGATTTTCGAGATTGGGAACGGACGAATGCAAAACAACGAGGTCACGCGCCTGATAACCGTAGCGGCGTTTCTGATCTTCGAAACGTTCATCGAAAGCGCAAAGGAGTTCTTCTTTTTGGGTTTCATTTAAAATTTCAGCGGCGAGAAGTGGCGCAATTTTGGGTGTCCGCTCAATCGGCCAATGCGCAAGTTCAATGCCAAGGCGTGAAAGCTCTAAACGGATATCACTTAAAATCGCAACGGTTTGACCGGCTTCAAGCTGTAGCAGAGCCATGCCTACAACCCTCCCTTGAGTTTGTGCAATCTCGTACACGCTTCGGTTAAACGGTCGTCATTAACGCCAAAGCACAGACGGATGTACCGGTCGCCAACGGATGAACTAAAAAATGCCCGACCGGGTACGCCAGCCACGCCGACTTTTTCGAGCATTTTCATCGCGAACTGCTTTGAATCTTTAATTCCAAAACGCGAGATATCGGCAAGAACGTAATAAGCTCCTTGCGGCACAATCGGATTCATCCCAACGCTTTCAAGTGTTGTACAAATCTGATTTCGCTTGGCCGCAAATTGCGTTTGCAAATTTTGAAAGTAATCCGCGCCCACGTCATTAAAGCCGGCAAGTACTCCGTATTGCAGCGGGGTCGGTGCACAGACGTAAAACAGATCGTTTGCTAGGCGAATTTTTTCAGTCATTTCAGCCGGAGCGGCGACATAGCCAAGCCGCCAACCGGTGATCGAAAAAGTTTTGGAGAGACCCATGAGAGTGACGGTGCGGTTTTTGAGCTCAGGTAACGAAGCCGGAGAAATATGTTCGCGCCCATCATAACGAAAGTATTCATACATTTCGTCAGTGACGACGACTAAATTGTTTTCGTTGGCAATTCGTCCGACAAGTTCAAGTTCACTTTTGGTCCACATCTTGCCGCTTGGATTAGCTGGCGTACAAATGACGATGGCCCGCGAGGTCGAATCAATGGAATTTCGTATAGATACTTCGTCAATCGCAAGATCTGCGCCAGAAAACGGAATAAATTGGGGTTTAAGGCCGGCGAGAATTGCCGCATTCAAATGATAACCGTAGTACGGTTCAAAGAGCAAAACGCCGTCGCCGGGGTTAAATAGCGCCATTAATGTTGCTGCGTATCCGCCGGTTCCGCCGTTAGTTACGACAATTTCGCGCTCGGGGTCTGCGTCGATGCGATTTTCGCGCGCGAGTTTTTTGGCGATCGCTTCGCGAAGCGGAGCGACACCCTCGGCGGCCGAATAAATGCTTTTTTCTTGAGTCGCGAGCGCGACCCGCGCGGCTGCGATCACCGGCTCTGGAGTCGGCAATTCACAAAGACCCTGGCCGAGATTAATTCCGCCGAGGCGATTGCACTCGCGGGTCATGGCGCGAATATCCGACTGCACAAGACCCGAGATTCGTTGGCTCGCAATTTTCATAAGTAGACCGCCTTTTTAAATCGGATCACCTTACAAAAATTTGTCTTTGGAGTCTACTGGAATAGGGGGGCACGCCTACGTCGCCGGCGAGCGGTTTTTCTTTAATTCGTTGCGAATGGTAAGCGCGATTTCTCCGGCCATTTGCGCAGCGGGGTTTGAGCTCGCTTGACCGAAAAATTGGCCGCACAGCAAAGCAATTTGTAACCAAAATTCGGGGTTTTTAAAGGCGCCGTCTTGGGCGGCGAAGTCTTGCTCCGTTTGCCGCCAGTTGCGGAGAAAGTCAAAGACCGATCGTTGAATCTCCTGTCTTAGCGCACGAATCGTGCTGGTTATTCGCGCCATCACCACAAGCGGTAGAATAATGCCAAACAAGAGCGTAATGAGTCCGATTGCGATGAGTTCTTGTGCAGTAATAAGATCATAATTGACGTAGTGAATGCCGATCACCAAACCAGCCGCAACTGTAAACACGTTAACAACGGCGAAAGTCATGAGGAGCCGTTTGTAAAGCCGCCAGCGTCGTAGTGCAAAATCAA
Source organism: bacterium (assembly GCA_021784635.1). Classification (GTDB taxonomy): domain Bacteria; phylum Bdellovibrionota; class Bdellovibrionia; order Bdellovibrionales; family UBA1609; genus RBG-16-40-8. The sequence continues at coordinate 1,310 of JAJYHS010000069.1, read as the reverse complement.
GTCGATGGATCATAGTTTGATAGCCCTGCGTGATCGGCTAGTGGGCGATCACGTTCAATTGCTTATCGGTAGATGCAAATCAAGACGTTAACCAGACGTTAGTAAAGGTCATTTTCAACTACAAGGTATTGATCTTCAACAATTCGATTGTTCCAAGCGTGGTGGCCGCAAGCCGAGCGATATCATGTATTTTTTCAATCGGCGCGCCGAGCTTTTTCAAAGCTTCGACATGCGAAGTAACACATTGTTCGCAGCCGTTGGCGATCGAAATAACAAGGGCCAGCATTTCGAACCGGTCATGGCCCAAGTTAGGTTTTGCAAGCGACTGCATTCGAAGTTTGGCCGCGCCAAAAACTTCATCCGCGCTTTGGTCTGAATCGCGCATAAACCTTCGAAATTTATAGTACCCGTTGAGCATACTCATGATCGCGGGAGCTTCAACCGCCTCGCGAACCATGCTGTCGTCAATTACGTCAGACGTTTCAGGGGTGGCGTTCGAAGCGCCCTCGTTATGCCGGCTAATTAGTTTAAGCGCGGCGTTTTTAAGGTTTGCGTGGCCACGAAGTTGCGCCAAGCTCAAAAGAATAAGCGCAAACTCGGTGTCAATAAGACTGGAGTCTTCGGCAAGCCGTTTCAGATTCATTTTGAGGTCACGGGCAATCGATGTCTCGTGACCTTCAAACAAATTTTCTATGACGTCCGTTGCGTTTTGACTATTGAGCAATGTATCCATGGCCAATCTTTCGTTAAGGGTTAAGCGTCGCCTCACCTTTTTGCCAATTGCATGGGCAGAGTTCGTCTGTCTGCAAGGCATCGATCGTGCGCAAAACTTCTTTAACATTGCGCCCGACATTGAGATCGTTCACGCTCACCCAGCGAATTATTCCATCCGGATCAACGATAAACGTCGCGCGTAGAGGAACTTTCTCCGTCGGGTGCAGGATGCCGAGTTGTTCGCTCAGGTCCTTTTTGTTGTCGGCCAACATCGGGAACTGCAAATTTTTGAGATCTTCATGATGTTGTCGCCAAGCTAAATGCACGTACTGGCTATCTGTGCTGACCCCCAAAACTTGAGTTTCGCGATCACGAAATTCGTTGATCGACCGGTTAAATTCTGCAATCTCGGTTGGGCAAACGAAGGTGAAATCCATCGGCCAGAAAAACATGACTGTCCATTTGCCCTTCATATCTTTATTTGAAATTTCTTTAAACTCCTTGCCCTTCTCAAGACTCACCACCGAGGCGAGCTTAAATTCCGGAAATTTTTCTCCCACCGAAATTATTCGTGACATAATATTTGCTCCTTTCGA
>JAJYHS010000160.1 GCA_021784635.1 bacterium | reverse complement strand
CTACGCCGATTGTAATAAAGCCGGTAGTGAAAAGAACGAAACCAATTGTTAAACCGATTAGGGCCCACGACTTAGCGTTCGCAAATTGTTCGTTTGAGCCATGACGTATTTTATATAGGTCAGTCGCGCCGCCTAAACACAAAATTGCGGCGACCATTTCGGCAACGATAATGAGTAAATAAACGGCGTGATGCGCGAGAGGCGAATGAAATGCCCGCCAATGTGGTGCGAGGGTAGGCAATGCCTTCATATTCAGAACATGTTCAACGTATGAAAAGTTGATGTCGTAATTGAAAATATTGTTCAACGCAATTGCGCCTAACAATACTGCAACACAACTGACCACAGTGATTTTGCAATAACGTAAAACCATCATATTGCGATTTGTTTGCAAAAATAGTGCTAACTTCGCTGTGGCCTATTGCCAGGAAAACAGTGGGCATGGTTCCGAATTCGGCCTTGTCCCGCCTCTAATTAGCGTCGGTGTGTCGGTCTGTTTTGTTTGCGATGCAATACCCGGACCCTCCGGGCATTTTTGACAATGCAAGATTACGTCAAACTAAATCAGCTCGAGTCGTAGGGATTTGATCGCGTTGGTGGTCGATTTTTTGTGCGGTGGTTGAGCGTTGTGAATACGTCTTGAGTTCCTGTCGCTAAAACGCTGGGATTAAGACGAAAACGCGGCGTGAGGTTTCGTTGCCTAAATTTGGCGTGATTCACGGAGTCCTAAACCATAGACAATAAATCTTCAAAGATTTAATCATTATTACATGGAAATAATCAGACCTGGAAAAAGTTCGGATGCCGAAGCTATTGCAAAGGTCCACGTTATCGCGTGGCGTGAAACCTACGCGGGAATTGTTCCCAACGACTATTTGGATTCGCTTTCCGTTTATTGTTCAACGTATGCCTGTCGAGTTTTTGGTTGATGACGAATCAACCCGCATGGACTAGAAGCAGAAGTATGCCGACTCAATTAATTGAATCTTCATGTCATTGTGGTGCTGTAAAGTTGCAGATCGAAGGCGATATTCCTGAAACGTTGACCTCATGCAATTGTTCGCTCTGTCGCCGATACGGAGATTTAATGGCTTATTATTCACCCACAAAAGTTAAAATCTTTGCTGAGTCTGGTGCCACTGATGAATACATTTGGGGAGACAAGAGTATCGCATTTGTCCGATGTAGTAATTGTGGCTGCTTTAGTCATTGGAGAAGTTTAGATCCCAATCAAAACGATCGAATGGGCGTAAACGCGCGGCTCTTTACAAACGTTGAAATCGACAAAATTCGCATCCGCCATTTCGATGGGGCAAACACCTGGCAATATCTTGACTGATTTTTGAATGGAACCGTTAGCAAACCAAATCCGACCGGCTAACAAAACAAAGCACGGATTTTGGTGCAGTAAGGTTTGGCGAAAAGAGCGAGGTATAATTCAAGCAGAGTGACTACGATTGCAAGTGGCAAGCCCGAACGGTCGATAAAAAAGTGAAACAAAAAAATGTTAGCAACTACGGGTGCCAGTATAACAACTCCAAGTGAAACGTAGGCGCCGGTCAGAAGTAGTGCTCCACCAACGACTTGCACCCCAAAAAGAAACGGAATGAAATAGCCGGTCGCATATAAGCCCGAGAAAAACTGTTCGGGTCTTCCGTGCATCGGCGGCATCGGCAGAAAATGAAAAAATCCGTTGAGGCCAAACACGACAAATATCAAGCCCAGTACAATGCGTGCGATTGTGGTCAATTTGCTCAAGTGGAGGCTCCTTGCCAGATAATTAAATGGTTTCTTCACAAAAATTGTTCCACCATGCAGCAACCCGTGTCAATATGACGCAATTACATTTAGAATGGCATGAATGAACCCCATCATTGAAGTTTCACATTTAAATAAGATTTATGCCGGTGGTTTTCAGGCGCTAAAGGACGTCAGTCTTCAAATTGATAAGGGCGAGATCTTTGCGCTTCTTGGGCCGAACGGTGCGGGCAAAACAACGCTGATTCATATTATTTGTGGGATCGTCAACCGGACTTCCGGTGAAGTGTTGGTTGATGGTCACGATATTATACGTGACTACCGGTACACCCGTTCGCTGATTGGGTTGGTTCCACAAGAATTAGCGACCGATCAATTTGAAACCGTATGGAATATCGTCCGTTTCAGCCGCGGCATTTTTGATCAACCAAAAAACCCGGCTTATCTTGAAAGCGTGCTGAAAAATCTCGCGCTGTGGGAGAAACGCAAAAACAAAATTATGACATTATCGGGCGGGATGAAACGACGTGTGATGATTGCCAAAGCACTCGCGCACGAACCGCAGATTTTGTTTTTGGACGAACCAACGGCCGGTGTCGATGTCGAACTTCGCAAAAGCATGTGGGAGCAAGTGCGGCGGCTTCGCGAATCGGGCGTCACGATCATTCTTACCACGCACTATATCGAAGAGGCGGAAGAACTTGCCGATCGAATCGGCGTGATTAACCACGGGGAGCTTATCGTAACCGAAGATAAAAGTCGTTTGATGAAAAAATTGGGTAAAAAAGAATTGAACCTTGAACTCAAAGCGCCGCTCAAAGCCATTCCCGAGGCACTTTCGGGTTACCAGCTCAAATTATCGCCGGATGGTCTGGTGCTGACTTTGGCTTACGATTCAACGCACAACGAAAGCGGAATTACAGAATTATTGGATCGACTTAAAGAAAACGGCGTGAGTTACAAAGACATTTATACCAAACAAAGCAGTCTTGAAGAAATATTTGTGCAATTGGTGCATCAATGAGAATTAATTTTCGAGCGATTGGGGCCATATATAGGTTTGAAATGGCGCGAACATTTCGAACAATCCTGCAGAGTATAGCGTCGCCGGTGATTTCGACGACGTTGTATTTTATCGTTTTCGGGTCCGCGATCGGTAAGCACATGAGCGCTGTTAACGGTGTAAGTTACGGGGCTTTTATTGTTCCGGGTCTTACAATGCTAACGGTACTGCAACAAAGTGTCGCCAATGCGTCGTTCGGAATTTATTTTCCGCGTTTTGTCGGGACGATTTACGAAGTTCTTTCGGCGCCCGTCTCATACTTCGAAATTTTGGTCGGATATGTCGGAGCGGCTACAACGAAGGCTATGATGGTCGGAACGATCATTCTGCTAACGTCATGCTTTTTTGTGCCGTTACATGTTGACCATCCGTTTTGGATGATCGGTTTTCTTTTGCTGACATCTTTATCATTCAGTCTTTTGGGTTTTATCATTGGCATTTGGGCCGATGGGTTTGTGAAGCTGCAGCTCATACCGCTTCTCATCATCACGCCGCTGGCGTTTTTAGGCGGTGCTTTTTATTCCATCAAAATGCTGCCGCCGCTGTGGCAAAAAATTTCGATGGCCAATCCGGTTGTCTATTTGATCAGCGGTTTTCGCTGGAGCTTTTATGAAAGATCGGATGTCAGCGTGCAGACAAGTCTTTTGATGATCAGTCTTTTTCTCGCCATTTGCATATTAATCGTAGCGAGAATTTTTAAAACCGGTTACCGGCTCAAAACATGATAGATCCGAAGTCGTCAGTTCTCGACAACCGGTATTTTGCGGTGCCGTTGCGCGATTGGACCTGGCTTTTTGCGCTCGGGCTCCTTCGCTTTTTGATCGGTCTACATTACGGTTTGGGCGTCGACGAAGCTCATTACGCGCTGTATGGTTTGCACCTCGATTGGAGTTATTTCGACGACACACCGCTAGTCGGTTGGGTTCAAGCGATTTTTTTACATTTGTTTGGACTTCATGATTGGGTCGTACATCTACCGGCTGAAATTGCCGGTGTCGTTTCAGGTCTCTTAGCCTTTCGTTTATGTGAAAAACTCACTGGTGATGTAAGGGCCGCGCGTTGGGGCGCAATCGCTTTAAGCGTTTCATTTTTGCCAAACGGTCTTTGGTTTATGCTGGAGCCCGACACCCTCCTTCTCATTTTTGTATTTTGGCTTTGTGAAATCGTAATCCGTCTTCGC
>JAJYHS010000117.1 GCA_021784635.1 bacterium | reverse complement strand
CTCGCCGCCGATTGGGAGTTATCGGACTGGGCATAAACGCGTCTCGAAATGAGACAAACCGCCGCACTCGCTAAAATAAAAAGCGTAATAACAAATTGGCGAAATAATAAGCGGCGCAAAGTCTCCCCCTGAAAATAGCAGCTCGCAAGTCGACGAAAACACTCTTGGCGGTCAACCGCCTGTCTAATCTACTACTACAAAATCGGCGCCAATTGAGTTTTGCTCAAATGTCAATTTCAGCGGATTAGAACCTAGCTAGACCTTCATTTTATGCGAAGACGCGTCCAAACTTTAGTCAATTGTTCAAACGGTTGACTCGCTGCTGTAGGATGGACCTGGCCGCTCGTCGAGTACATTGCTAAAGACGGTATCACTTGCTAAAAATTGGAATACATCTCGTCAATCGCAACACTAAAGGAGCCGACTCTTGGCCGCAATTTCAACGACCTATCAGAAGGCCGGTGTCAACATAGCCACCGGTGACGATTTGGTGGATTGGCTAAAAAAGAGTGCAAAATCGAAAGACGTCGGGTCCTCATCGGTCATTGCAGGTGTCGGCGGATTTGCCGCGCTTTTTCGCGCGCGGTTTGCTCATATGCAGTCACCTGTCTTGGTCAGTTCGACAGACGGAGTTGGGACTAAAGTCAAGCTTGCTTCTGATTTCAAGCGCTTTGACGGAATAGGGCAAGATCTTGTTGCCATGTGCGTGAACGACCTTGCTTGTGTCGGCGGCGAGCCGCTGTTTTTTCTCGATTATTACGCATGCGGGCGCCTTGACCTAAAATCGGCAAAATCTTTTTTATTGAGTGTCCGCAAAGCGTGCGACGAGGTGGGTTGCGTTCTCATCGGCGGTGAAACTGCCGAAATGCCCGGCATTTACAAAAAGGGCGATTTTGACTGCGCCGGTTTCGCCGTGGGTGTCGTCGATGAATCGCAGATTCTCGGCGCTCATCGGGTACAAGCCGGTGACCGCCTTATCGGCGTCGCAAGTTCCGGATTTCACAGCAATGGGTATTCGCTGTTGCGAAAAATATTTGCGCGCGATTTGAAAAAATGGGCGGATGTTTTATTGCGGCCGACGTTTTTGTATTCCCCGCTCATTAACCACCTGAAGAAACAAACGCCATCGAATTTGCATGCGGTGGCGCACGTGACGGGCGGTGGGCTCGATAATTTGCTGCGCGTGATTCCCGATGGAACAGCGTTAGAGCTAAACGGTTGGCCTGTGCCAGAAGAATTTTTGATAGCGAAAAAGCGGGCGAAAATGAATTGGCCTGAAATTTTGCGTGTTCTGAACTGTGGGGTGGGTCTTGTTTTATTTGTTAGCAAATCGAAATTTGAGGGCATGCAAATGCAAGTCGAAGCGAAAGGTTTTCGCACTTTTGACCTCGGTGAAGTGGTAAATGCGCGTAAGAAGGCATGGCATTTGAGAGGGGGGATGCTCAATGGTTAATCCTGGTGACACGGGTGCGGATCTTGTCATTGTTTCGGTTTTTGGTCGGGGGCACTGGATGGCGGCGGAACTTGCTGGCCACGGTGTTTCGGTGGCATTAGTTGAGCTTTCGAATCAAATGGGCCGTTGGTCGCCTGAAGATGTCGAAGGGCCTTTTGGTTATTTTCATGCATCAAACCTGACTTTGTCGCAAAAAGCGCGGCTCGACGAAGAAGATTATTCAGAGCAGCTCGACGACGGTTTTGTTCTTTGGTTAAAAAATGGCCCGATCGATATGCGCAGCATGCATTCCGTTTACGCTCTTAAAAAAGCGGGGATTACAAATGACATGCTCGAATATGTCGGCAACTACGACGGTCTCGCGCCAAAACGGCGTGACGAATTAGTAAAGGGTTGGAGGCACCAACCGTTTTCAGCAAATTGGTTTGTGAATTTGGCACATTCGCTGGCGAGCCCCTTTTCGAACCGGAACCATGAGGCGTTGCAGTTTGGGCGCCCTCTACCTCTTACGGCACCGTATGCGATTCGCCGGGTGAGCCGCCGCGGTTTCGAGAAGTCATTGCAATGGGTTGAAGCTTTAGGGGTCAACACGCGATCGAAAGCGGTATTGAAAACTTTGGACCTTCACGGTCACTATCTGCACGGATTTATTTTTGAAGACGGCCGTCGTTTAAACGGCGAGCAGTTCGTTTGGTGCTTAACGAGCGGCGAAACAAAAAGACTTGCGTCGCCCATATTTAACGAATTGTTCCCGCACGGTGAATTGACGCCAGAGTGGGTATGGATTCGGTATCGAATCGGCTTATCAAAGTCACACGTGACGGAATCGCTGCCATTAAAAGTTCTTGTGCTCGAAGACCTAGGGTTGCCTTGGAGCCATGCCAACCTCATTTGGCTCCAACGAACAACTTCGTCTGAAATTTTTGACGGTTGGGTGCGTATTCCGGCTGTGCATCGGTTTCAAAAACCTTATCTCGAAGCGATGGGCCGCGAAATAGTTGGAACACTAGAAGAGCGTTTGCCGGGCGTGAATGTGAACGTCGCCGAACCTCCGCAAGAATTTACCTATGAGCCGAATGAATTAGGCCCGGCCTTGTTTCAGTCTTTCGAGCCGTCTGTCTTAAATAAATTCAATCGCTGTGCGCTTCGGAATTTGCAATTTGACGGTCCGGAAGTTTGGGGCGCGCTCGATTGGTCGGCGCGAATGGAGTCGCAAAAAGCGCTGGTTGAAAATATCGTTCGCTGGAAGAAAGAGCGGGAACTTCTAGATGCAAAGATGGCGGCGAAAACAAACCGGATTCATCCGGGGGGGGGATCGCTGTGATCGAGCGTTACTCCAGAAAAAACATGAGCCGTATATGGTCTGTTGAAAACAAATTTCGTCACATGCTCGAAGTTGAAAAAGCGGTGGCGCGGGCTGAAGCAAGAAGAGGGATAATTCCGCGAAAAGCGGCGCGAGATATTTTGGCGAAAGGCCGTTTTCGCGTTGATCGAATTAACGAAATCGAGCAAACGACAAAACACGACGTGATCGCATTTGTGCAATCGGTAGCCGAAGGTGTCGGCGAATCCAGTGGCGCTTACGTACACTTTGGGCTTACCTCAAGCGACGTACTCGACACAGCTTTAAGTTTGTCGATTCAAGAAGCGGGTCAAGAATTGACTGCGACAATGGAGCATTTGGCGGCAACACTTGCGAGACTTGCAAAAAAACATGTCACAACCTTAATGGCCGGGCGTACGCACGGTATGCATGCTGAAATAACGAGTTTTGGCGTAAAATTGGCTGGGTTTTTAGCCGAGCTCAATCGCGATCGCGAGCGATTCGAAGACGCAATTAAGCAAATGGCGATTGGCAAATTGAGTGGGGCGGTGGGTACGTACACGACTTTGCCGCCAGAATTAGAAGCGGATGTTTGCCGCGAATTGGGGCTCACCCCTGAAACTGTCGCCACTCAGGTAGTGCCGCGTGATCGCGTGGCACAAGTTTTATGTGCTCTTTCACTCATCGGCGGCTTTTTGGAGCGTGTGTCGGTTGAATTGCGGCATTTGCAACGGACTGAGGTCGGCGAAGCCATCGAAGATTTTACACCAGGGCAAAAAGGATCGAGTGCCATGCCCCACAAAAAAAATCCGGTTAGCGCTGAAAATATTACGGGTCTATCGCGGCTTTTGCGCGGGTACCTAATGGCCGGCCTTGAAAATATGGCGTTATGGCATGAGCGTGACATTAGCCACTCAAGCGTTGAGCGCGTGATACTCCCAGACGCGTTTATTGTTTGCGACTATGCATTGGCGCGACTTGATAGTTTGCTCAGCGGTCTTTACGTGGATAAAGAGCGTATGCGCGCCAATATGCAAATCTCGCAAGGGCAGCTCATGAGTTCTCAAATTTTACTTCTTATGGTAAAAGCGGGGATGTCACGAGACGATGCCTACAAGATGGTGCAAGAGACAAGCCATGCGCTGAAGCCGGGCCAGAATTTCATCGATTCATTGGTGGCGCGAGTAGCTACAGATCCGCGGTGCCGGGAGCTAAAATTGCGGCAACGCTTAAAAGAATCAGAA